>CALQKQ020000173.1 GCA_943331195.2 Akkermansia muciniphila
AACCTGGCCACCTTGCCCGACTTGACCCTAGCGGCACTTCAGTACGGCGAATTCGCGACCCTGCGCCGCCGCTACCAAGATCACTTTAGCCTTCCCCTGCACCTCCAGCGCCTCTTTAAGGCGCTCCTGGCCTCCCCGTGATGGCCCGGGGCCCCCTCAGCCCCAGCTTCCCCCGCGCTGCAGCAACTGGCGACTCGCCTGGGGCCGCACCTCGAGGGAGGACCACGACCCGCAGCGCGCGGCAAAATCGTCAAACCAGGCGCGCTTTTCCTCGGGCACTAAAAAGATCATCTTGTAATTCAGTGTTTCTAACCGGGAAACTGGCACCGATTCAAAGCGATAGCGGTAATTCCAGAAACCGTCGTCCTCGCGGTGAATCACGAAAACCCCATAAGCGGTATCGCGCAGAAACGCATCCAGCAGCGCCCAACTATTCGGCCGATTTTCCTCCTGATTGTATTCCGCGAGGAAGATCGGGTGAAATTGCCGCGCACAACCCCGCGCCCCTTGCAGGGCCAAAATATCATAGCCCTCAATGTCGATCTTGATCGCGCTGGGCCGCAGCTGGCGGCTCTCCACAAAGGCATCCACCGTGGTGGTGCGGACCTGGCGCCCCGAGTTCCCCGAGGTCAAATGGCTCACCGAAGACTCTTCCGAGTCCGAAAACGAGCAGACCCCCACCTCATCGCTTACCGCTGCATCAATCAATTCCGCCGCCCCCAGTCCCGCCAAGGCCACCTGCAAATGTGGATGATTCCTCGCGTCCGGTTCAAACGCAAAGACTCGCTCCACGCAGGGGCTCAACAACACACTGTAATAGCCAATGTGCGCACCAATATCGAGCAGGTCTCCTGCGGGACCGCTCTCCAGCAAATACTTGGCCAAAAGATACTCCGCATTCCAGTCCACATTGCCATCAGTGACAAAGACATCCGAGGAAAAAAACTTCTCCCCTGGCGTGGGGAAGTCTACCCCCGTGTGTAGGCGCACCGACCTGGAAGGCCAGAGCCGCCAGAGCAAGCGGCGGAAAATATAGCGAACATACCCGACTTCCTTGGCAAATTTGAGGTTCATATAAAAAGGGTGTAATAAGGATCGCTCATCCGCCGGTTTCCCGGGCCCGCTTCCGCCCGTCAACGCCTCACGAGACGCTGCAGCCACGCCAGGGTGTCCGCGCCCAAGCGCTTGACGCCCCACTCCTCCGCCACCGCCCGCGCCCGACGCCCCATCCGCGGCCCCAAGTGTTCGTCTCGCAAGAAAAGCTCCATCTTGTCCGCCCATCCCTCCGCATCCTCGGCGTCGAGGGCCCAGCCCGTTTCCCCTTCAAAAACCAGGGTCTCCACCGCTCCCGCCTGCCGCCCCGCCAACACCGGAAGCCCACAGCAGGCGGCTTCATGGAAAACCACCCCATAGGTGTCCCACTTCGTCGGCAACACAAAAACGTGGGCCGCCTGATACGCCGCGACCAAAGCCCGGCCCTCCTGGAAGCCGGCCAAGCGCAACCACGGCCGCGTCTCCGCCTCGCGCCGCAACGCTTTCTCCTCCTCCCCCGTGCCCACCAAACAAACTTCAAACGCCCCCGCGAAGCCCCGCTTTTCTAGCAAATCGCCCGCGCGCCGCAAGGTGTCCACTCCCTTGGCCCTTTCCAGTCGGCCGACAAAGAGAAAGCGCACCGCCCCCGCCGGCGCGGCCCCCGGCACAAAAACCTCCGCATCCGCCGCGTGCGGCGCTAACAACACCGGCAGAAAGGCATTGCGAAAACTCCGACTCGCCTCCGGGGTATTGGCGATGACCCCATCCACCTGCGTGCTGAACCCGCAGTGCCACCAGTGTTTCAGGCGCGTCGTCGCATGCGGCGAGGGATGGTCCCCCAAATCCGTCGAAAGCGCTACCGGAATGCCCCTGCCCTTGGCCCACAGCAGCGCCGCAAAGCACAACAAACTGTGCTCATGCACCCACACCACGTCGGGGCGGTGTTCCTCCAACTGCCTCCACAGCGCCGCGCAAGCCCCCCAAAGGCCTTGCTCCAACCCCAGGGTCCGCAGCCGGTAGGGCTCCGCTTCCTGCCCTAGATCTTTCCAAGGATGATCCTTGGGCGCAACTTCCCCCGCGTGCACCGCGACCGCCCCTTCCGCCCCCAGGGCTGCGGCCACACTGCGGTAATACCCTAAGCGATAGGGCGCAACGTTGACCGTAACGATGGAAAGGCGCAACATGTCTCGTGGCGTGACCGACTGCGGCCACTGGTCCGACCGCTTCTGCGAGGGCCGTTCTGCCCCATTCCCGCTCTGGAACCGAGCCCCCTCAAGGCTGCTTCCCTTTAGCTGCCCACACCTCCTCGAGCAGCGCGCGATACTGCAGCGCCATCGCCGCTGGATCCAGCGCCGCTCCCGTGGAGGCGTTGGGGTCAAAGATCCGCCCGGACTGGATTTCCTCTTCCAAAATCGCCGCGATCCCCGGCGCATCCCAAGGCAACATTCGCCCCAAACACCCGCTTTCCAAGGTCATCTCCGCCCCATAGTGCGGCGTCAAATAGAGGCGCAAGCCCAGCGCCGCCGCCTCAATCTCCGCAATCGAAAAGGCTTCACAGTATGAGGGAAACAACAGCGCATCCGCCGCGCAAAGCCATTCTTCCACCACCGCCGTCCGCCCCCGCGTCACCACAAAACCCGCTTCCGCAGGGGAAATCCCCAGGCGCTCCAACCAGGACCCGATCTCTGGAGGGTGCTCGTCGCGCCCCCCAATCACCAACAGGCGGCAGGGGCAGCCCCGAGCGTTCAAGAGGTGGCAAGCCTCCAGCGCCAAGGTGAATCCCTTGCGGTTGAACCCGCCCAAACACACAAAAGCAAACACCACCTCCTTCGCTGTTAAGCCCAACTTCGCCCGGCTTTCCTCGCGCCGCGCCAGGCGCACCCCAGGGTTAAATCGCTGCGGATTGTAGGCATTGGGCAGCAAAACCCGGCGGTCTCCCTCCGGAAGATAGGGCCCCATTTCCTCCATCAAGCGCCGCGACACCACCGTCCACACCCTGCGATGCCCGCAGGGCCGGAAAAGCGCCTTCTCCTTGCTCACCGATAACTTGAGCATCACCCGCTCATAAAGCGACAGGTTCAATTCGCGGCGGAACTGCTCCGCCACTTTCTGATACAGCGAAAAGACGAAATGGATCCCAATGATATCCGCCCAGCGACAATAAAAACTCGTCGCCTGCACCAAGGTCTGCGCCCGCCGCGCGGCCCCGCCTTTTCCTCGAAACTGCCACAAATAGCGCCCATGGGCATACACCCAAAACCACGCCGAAACCAAGGCCCACCGTCTGAAGGGGCAGGGCACCCGCTGCCACGCAATCCGCGGATCAATCGCGTCCATCTCCACGCTCCACACCGACACCGTCCAGCCCTCGTCGAGGAGCTCCGGCAACAGCGGAATCAAGGACTTCATCGCCGGGCTGCGCCGGACCAAATGCGGGTCGATGATGAGCAAATGAGGCGACAATTTCATCGGTGCCAATAAAGTTGCCGCGCGCGGAACGTGCCTCCGCTCGACGAAGGCTCCCCTCTTACGCCCGGCGCAAGGCCAACAGGGCCACGTGGCTGGCCCCCCACAGCAGGGAATCTCCCGGGCAAGGCCGCGTGGCAAAGAGATAGGTATCCCAGCCGCTCTTCTCGAAGAAGGCCACATCATCCAGCAACGAATAGGAATAGTGCACCCCATCCCCCTCACTGAACTTATCAAACTTAAAACCGTTTTTGATAAACTGGAAAGGCCGCCAGAGGCGACAGGCCCGTAAGAAGTGCGCCAGGCACTTCTGCGCCGCGCTCCCGCAGCCAAAATTGTTGAGGTCGGAGATGAAAATGGCCCGGCTCGCCACCCGCTGCATTTCCCGGTAAACCCGCCTGGGCGCCGCCACGTGGTGCATCACGCCTAGCGCCATGACGCAGTCAAAGGACCCCGCCCCATACTGCAACTGGTTGGCATCGCCACTCGTCAAGGCCTCCGCCGCCACGCCCTTGCCCAGCGCCATCAGCCGCAGGGCCTCCACGGGTTCCACTCCGCAAATCCGCGCCGCAGGAAAGGCCTGCCCCAGGGACAACATGCCGCGGCCTGTCCCCGCGCCCACATCTAAAAAGGATTGGAACCCCTGCTCCGCCGCCACCCCGCGCAGCAGCGCCAAGGCAAAGTCGTGCTCCGGAGAACTCTCGTTGATGTGCGCCGCGTCGTAGGCCGCCGCCGTTTCCGTGTAATAGGCTTGCTGACGTTGTTGGGCATCCATACAAAAAAATTCTCGGCCTGCGATCTAAAACGAACCAGTCCCACCCCTTCAGCGCGCCTTTTGAAAAGCCGCCATGATTCCAAACGGCGTATCCGCCTTCCGTTCCGCCGCGCTGCAGCGCGCCTCCGCATCGGCTAGGGCTGCCGGTAGGAACATCCCGCGCAGCGGCAGTGCTTCCAGGCGCATGATCCGATCGAGCGTTTTCCGCGTCAGAAAATAGCTGGTGTGCAAATGGACAAACTGCGGGGCCGGAAACAGCGCCACCAAATCCGCTTCCCGATAGCCCTCCCGCACGTGTCCCGGGTTGGGAAAAGGCTCCGGTGGGTGGGGTACGCTGATCACAGCAAAGCCTCCCGGCTTCAATACCCGGGCCAATTCCGCCGCCGCCCGCTCATGGTCCTCAATGTGTTCCAAAACCTGAGTCGAGATGACGCAATCAAAATGCGCGTCCGGAAAGGGCACCTCCAGCAGCCCCCCTTGGGTGGCCGACAACGCCGGTTCCATGCGGTAATTCTCCTCCATCAAGGCAAACAGCGATGGCTCCGGCTCCAGCCCCATGCCTTCTCGGCAATAGCCATCGCCCAGCAATTTTTTGAGCATCTCCCCCGAACCTCCTCCCCCATCCATCACCTTCTGTTGCGGGCCAATCCTTTGGAACATTTCCGCCAAGCGCCGATACTCCACACGATACCGGATCGTGTTGATGGTGAAAAGATATTTGCGGGCGAGGGGTCTGAGCTGATTTAAAATCATCATGGCTTCACTAAGTTAAAAAGATGGTCCCATTTCCAAACCATGGCCGGAACCTCAGGCCGCTTCGCCCCCCTCGGAGGGACGCGTCTGCACCACCACGAGGAAGATTCCCAAAAACGTCCAAAGGGTAATGTTGATGGGGTTTACCGCCAAAATGTTACCCCCCGCCACGCTGAGAAAGGAAACCATCGCCGGCGTAGCCAACAAGAAACAAGCCACGCGCCGCTGCTGCGGATTTTTGAGCCGATAGACCGATCGGTGCAAGGTCGTGAGGAGACCTCCCAGCACCGCGAAGACTCCCAAAAGCCCCAGCACCCCAGCGTTCTTCAAAATGCTGTTGATGGCGTCGTGGCTATAGTCCTCATCCGTGTAAACGACCACCCGGTCAGAGCGGTCCGTCGCCTTCGCGGTTCCCATAAGGGAGTATGTCGACGCTTTGCGCAGCCGCGTCCACCCCTTGAGACGGTCACTAAACGTGCCCACTTTTAACACCTCCCGCCCCCAAGCGCTGTCGCTCTCAATCGCGGAATCAATTTTGGACAAGCCGCCGTGCAACAGGCTATTGGAAAAGATGACCCCGGTGACAAACAACCCAAAGCCCGTAAAGTAAAAGAACAGCGTTCTCCCGGGGGAGTAGAAGAAGTAGCTGCACACCGCAATCATCGGTATAATCATCAAAATCGTGCGCTGCCGCGAGGCCACAATGGCCCATATATAAATCACCGTCATTAGAAAATAGCCGAATTTTCCATCCTTGGATTTGCGCAGCAAGTGCAAGCACAAGGCCCCATAAATTGAAACCACGGCGAAGGCCGTGGTCGTCCCGAAGAAACCAAACGATCTCGGCACGGCAAATCCCAAGACCTGCTGGTAATGGACCACGGAGAGGCCCGTCTTGGCGTAGTCGATTTCCATGGGGCTAAGCCCATGGTAGTATTGCTGAATGCCCCAGAGCGCGGAGGGAATCGCCCAGACCACCTGCCACTTGAGCAATTTCATGCCCTCGTCGATATCCGAAAAATACGCCAAGATCAGCGGGATCAAGGTCATGTAAATGCAGGTATTGATGACCAACTGGGCCCGGGATTGGAAACTGCCCGTCGACGTCGCCATGAAAATAGCCGTGATCACGAGAACGCCCGCATACCACCAAACCGCCGCGCGCGTAATGCGCTTTTGCCCCAAGCAAACGCTGGCCAAGTAGCCCGCGTTCAACAAGCTCATCGTCAAGATCGGACCCAAGAGCACTTCATAGACCGTCGAATAGGACGCCACCCCATAGGAAACCGCCAAGCGCTTGATCTCATCGACGTAGAGCACCTGAGGCACGAGCAGCAGCAGCCCCATGCGCGGGTTGACCAAGGCCACCAACCCAATAAAAAGGGTCATCATCATGCTCAGCCCGGAGATGGCTCCGGTCGGATTGGTCAGCACCCAAAAGCCGATCAAAAGCGCCAGAGGTACCGCCAAGATGACCCCGATGGCTTTGCCTATTCCATTTTCATTCATATCGTTTTTTGGTAATGCGGCGGCGAAGTCTCTTCCCTAGCCAAGCAGCGCAGCGCGCGCTTCGGCCAAGTATTGGCGCGCCACCGTCGTCGGATGATATTTTTCCAAATGCCGCGCCGCCTTCGACCGATAGCTTGCCACGTCCGCCGGGCTTAGGGAAACCAATTTCGCCATGCCGCGCGCCAGGGCCGCGATATCCCCAGCCGCAAAGGTCAGCCCGCACGGCCCCACCGACTCCGCCAGGCCACCCGTCTCGGAACCAATCGCCAGGCACCCGCAGGCGATGCCCTCCAAGCAAATGATCCCAATCGGTTCTTGGTATCGGCTCGGCACCACGATGACCCGGTGGCGCCGCATTTCCTCGGCCAAAGCCCTCCCCGCCAAGGTTCCCAGAAAGCGGACCTGCTCCCCCAATCCATGGGCCTCGACGCGGCGTTTCATCTCCGCCAAATCCGGCCCGTCGCCGGCCACCGAGAGGGTGAGGCCCCGCGCCGAGGTCCGGCAACAGGCCGCAAAGGCCTCGACGACGTCATAGCAACCTTTGAATTCCTGGTTGATGCGGCCTCCAAAGAGAAAATCAAAGGGCCGCGGCCCCGCAGCCTCGTCATGGCAATACACCGCCGCATCGTACGGGTTGGTGATCGTCAGCGAAGGCACCCCATTGAACTTCCCCACATAGTCGCAGGCCGAAATGTTCCGGCTGGCTCCCGACAGCAGCCGCCACAGCGCTTTCTTTTTCAGCCAATCGACCACGCCCTTGCTAAGGTTAGGCTTTTCCAGATTGCCCGACATGGAAACCACATACGGCCGCCGCAGCCAGCACAAGGGCAACGCCATGCCGATATAGACGTTGTTGAAAAAAACCACAT
>CALQKQ020000174.1 GCA_943331195.2 Akkermansia muciniphila
GGCCTGCGCCAGGAAACCTTCCACTGGCCCGCCCCTCCCGTCCCTCTCGAAACCCTCCAAGGCGGCGACGCCTCGCACAACGCCGCCATCCTCCTCGCTATCCTCGACGGCTCCGAGGGCGGACCCAAGCGCGACCTCGTCCTCGTCAATGTGGCCGCCGCCCTCCAAGTCGCTGGCCTCGCCCACTCTTGGGACGAAGGCCTCGCTCAAGCCGAGCACGCCCTCGAAACCCGCCAGGCCCTCGGCGTGCTCCGGGCCCTCCAAGATTTCTCCTGAATCGGCCCGCCGCACCGCCGCCGCCCGCTACACCCCGGGCCAAAGCCCAGGTCAAACCCATAGCACCGCCCCCTACTCAAGGCCAGCTCCCCATCTTCCTCCAGAGCTGGCCTCCAAGCCCTCAGGCCTCCACCGCTGGGGTCGCCTTGCCCGGCTTTTCCGGGGCCTCGCGCTCCATCCCGCTGAGGGCCTCCAGTTGCAGAGCGTCCGCATCCAAAATCTGCTTGCGCAGGTTGATGCTGCGCTTCTCCGCCCACCAAAGCACCACCGGAGAAGCGATGAAGATCGTCGAATAAGTTCCCGAAATCATCCCAATCAGCATCGCAAAGGAAAAGTCCGCCAGAGACTTGCCCCCAAAAAGCAACATGGCAATCACCGCCAGCGAGGTGACCCCACTCGTGATCACGGTCCGGCTCAGCGTCGCGCTGATCGCATAGTTCAGCACCTCCGAAAGGTCCCCCTTGCGGGTGCGCAGCTCTTCCCGCACCCGGTCGAAAATAACAATGGTGTCGTTGATCGAGTAGCCCGCAATCGTCAGGAAAGCCCCCACCAAAATGAGGCCCACTTCCTTGCCCACCAGCGCACAAGCCCCCACCGCAATGATGACGTCGTGCAGCACCGCAATGATCGCCCCCACCGCGAACGGCGATTCAAAGCGGAACGTCAGATACACAAAAATCCCCACCAAACCAGCCACCAGCGCCCAAATAGAATTCGTCAACATCTTCCCGCCGACCGCAGAACCCATGCTCTGCACATCAGCCCCCTCAAAGAGCTTGGCCCGTTCCACATCACTTCCCGCCAGGTCCTTTTTCAACTCCGCCATCAGCGCTGCCGCCGTGCCGGGAGCGCTCCGAATCGTGAAATACGCCTCCCCACCCACCGGCTTCACCGACTGCACATTGAACGAACTCGCATCAACTTTGTGCCCCTTGGACTCAAACGTGAGATCCGCCAAAGCATCCGAAATCTGCTTCTCCGTCAGGCCTGGAATGCGCGCCAAACTCACCGAATCCCCCCCACGCAATTCATAGCCCAAGACCCGCTCGCCCTTCAAGGCCACCACCGCCACGCAAGCCGCGATCAGCACCGCCGAAAGCGCGAAGGCCTTCTTGCGCACACCCATGAAATCGATCAGGCGATTGGAAATCAAATTGAGGAAGGAAAGCCGCTTCACCCCAAACTTCTCCACCCACAAAAAGCACACCCGCGTGATCAGCAAGGCCGAGAACATCGACGCCAGCAGCCCAATCGTCAGCGCCAGGCCAAACCCCCGAATCGCCCCCGTGGCCACCACCATCATGATCACCGAAGTAATCAAAGTCGTCAGGTTAGAATCAAAAATCGCGCTGAACGCCTTCTCATAGGAAGCCTTGATCGCCGCAGAGAACGACTTGCCCGCCGCAAACTCCTCCCGCATGCGCTCGTAAATCAACACGTTGGCGTCCACCGCCATCCCCAAGGTCAAAATAATCCCCGCAATCCCAGGCATGGTCAAAGTAAAGCCAAACACCTGCATCACGCCCAGCAGCAGCAGCAGGTTCATCGCTAGACCAATCACCGCGATGATGCCCGAGAGCCGATAATAGATCATCATGAACACCAAGGTCGAAAGCAAACCAAACCCTGCCGACCACAGCCCCTGCTTGATCACCTCGCTGCCGTAAGCCGCCGATGTCGTGCTCGATTGCTCCACCACCAAGGGGTTTTCCAGGGGGTTCTCTAAAGCGCTCGCCAGGTCGCGCGCCTCCTCCTCACTGAAATTGCCCGTGATCTGAAACTGCGCCCCAAAGCTGCTCTGGATCGTCGGAGCCGAAATCACCACGTTATCCAACACAATCGCCAAGGGCTTGCCCTGGTTGTCCTTGGTGATCTGGCTCATTTTCTGCCCGTACTCGTCGTGCAAGGTCACGCTAATGTGATAGTGCAGCTCCCCAGGATTGAGCGCTCCAAACGCCGACTTGACGCTCTTGCCTCCCATTTCCGCTTTGTTTTTCACGAAAACCGTCACCTTCTCGCTCTCCGGAGTCTCGATCTCCTTGCCCGTGCTCGGGTCCTTGCCCTTAGAATCTTTGTAGGCCAGCGCCATGTAGCCAGGCTCAATCCCCGGATCCCCCGGAGGATTCGGCCGCATCCCCCCGCCCGCCGTGTTGCGGTCCGCCAATAATTTAAATTCCAACTTCGCCACCCGCTCAATCACCCCTTTGCTCTGCCGAATCTCCTCATCGCTCAGCCCGGGCACTTCCACGTACAGCCCATCCTTGCCCTGCGGCGTCACCGTGACGTCCAGCGATCCCCGCGGGTTCAAGCGGTTCTCAATGATTTCCTGCGCGCTCCGCAGCGACTCCACATTGACATCCCGACCCGGGGCGGGCTGCACCCGCACCAAAAAAGAAGCCCCCCCTTGCAGGTCAATCCCCTTCTTCAACCCTAGACCCACGCAGTAAAAACTGAACAATCCCAGCAAAACCGACAGCACCGATCCCGCCGTCCGCTTCTTCCGATCCGTTTCCGCCGCAAAATACAGGATGAAGAGCACCGCGGAGGCGATCCCCACAAACATCACCATGTATGGCAAGTAGGGTTCAAAGGGCTTGAGGTAAGGCTTCAGATCCATAAGAAGTAAGGTGGATGACGGGGACGGCGGGAAAGAGCGTTGATGAAAACTGAATTCGCTTAGGAAGAAACCACCTCCGTGGCCACCACTTCCGGCTCGTCCGATTTCTTCGTCACCGAGGACACGCTAGACTTCTCCACTTTGATTTTAACCCCATCCGAGATTTTGAGGGTGACGGTGCGCTCCGCGACGTTCGTCACCAAGCCGTGAATGCCCCCCGCCGCCACGACCTCGTCCCCCGTCTTGAGCGCCGCCAGCCGGGCCTGGTGCTCCTTCTGCTGGCGCCGCTGCGGCCGGATCAACATGAAGTAAAACATCACGATCAGCAGCACCGGCATGAGCAGTTGCAAGCCAGGAGCTTGGCCAGCAGGAGCGGCGGTCTGGGCGAAAAGGGAGGAGAAGGCGAAAGTCATAGTTCAGGAAGGGCTGAAGGGCGGGCTTGGTAACGAGACAAAAAAGCCGCGCGATAGGCGGCAAAAGTCCCCGCCTCCAGCGCCTCGCGGGCACCTCGGACAAGGGACTGATAGAAATGCAGATTGTGCAGACAAATCAACCTTAATCCCAGGATTTCCCCAGCCCGAAAAAGGTGCCGAATGTACGCCCGACTAAATTCCGCCGTGAGCGGATGCGACCACTCCGCATCCAGCGGACCATGGTCAAACTCAAAGCGCTTCCCCTTAATGTGCACCGGCCCATCCAGCGTATAAGCCGTGCCATGCCGCGCCAACCGCGTCGGCAACACGCAGTCAAAGAGATCGATCCCCCGCGCAATCATCTCCAAAATCTGCGGCGGCGTCCCCAACCCCATGGCATAGCGCGGCTTCCCCACCGGCAGATGCGGCGTGCTCGACTCCACCGCCCGCATCATTTCCTCCTCAGGCTCCCCCACGCTCACTCCACCCACCGCATACCCGTCAAACTCCATCGCCGCCAACGCCTTCGCCGCCTGTTCCCGCAGCCCCGCATAGCCGCTGCCCTGCACAATCCCAAAATGATACTGCCGCCCCCCCGTATCCGTTTTCGGCTGGTGCTGCCCAATCCACTCCTGGCAGCGCCGCGCCCAGCGCAGCGTCAAGCCCAAGCTGGTCTCCGCCTCCCGCTCCCCACAGGGCCAGGGCGGACACTCGTCAAACAACATCGCAATGTCCGATCCCAGCACCGCCTGGATTTCCATCGACGTCTCCGGCCCAATAAAACACTTCGATCCATCCAAATGACTCTGAAAATGCACCCCCTCCTCTTTCACCTTGCGCAGCTTAGCTAAAGAAAAAACCTGGTAGCCCCCACTGTCCGTCAAAATGGGCCGCTGCCACCGACTAAACCGGTGCAAACTCCCAAACGAACGCATCACCTCCATCCCCGGCCGCAGATTGAGATGATAAGTATTCCCCAATATCATCTGCGCTCCCACCTGCTCCAACTCCGCCGGCGACACCGCCTTGACGCTCCCCTGCGTCCCCACCGGCATGAACGCCGGCGTCTCCACTACCCCGTGCGGAAGCGTCAAGCGACCCCGGCGCGCCGCCGAGTCTGGATCCGTGGCGAGGAGCTCAAACATGCAAATCATCCCCCTCCCGGCCTTGCCCCACTTCCGCAAGCGGAAAGCTGCGGAACGCCCTGTGGAACAGGGGATTTTGCCCCTCCACCTCCGCCCGCTCCCCAACTTATTCCCGAGTTATTCACAATCCATTCACCACCCCAGCCCATCCCCCGTGATTTTTTCCAGGGAAATCCCCAGCGAAAAACTTATGGAAATTTAATCCGATCACAAGTCTCTCTTTTTCAATGATTTGCAAAAAAAATACATTTGCCTGAACAGTCGGAGCCCCCCTGATAATCCTCACCCACCCTAAGGGGAATGCTTCCCCAAGCCCAATGGTATCGCCCAGAACCTGGCCACAATTGCCCCTCGGGCCATATTTGTTCACCGCGACAGGCACCCGCTGCCTCCACCGCCCCAACCCCTCTCCACACCCTTCCCTCACCCTCGCAAAATCTCTCCCCAAACCCTCTCCCGCCGCCCCTCCCAGCCTCCTCCCCTCAGCCCAGGCTCCGCCCCGCCTCTCCCGCTCCGGAGGCTGCCCGCAAAACATTCCACCCCAGCTCGCCTTCGCCCCAGCTTAGGCGAAATCGTAAATCACCGCCCGCGCACACAGCGGCTTAAAGACCTTGTCGATAAACTCCAGATGCTGCGGATGCACCTGATACGCCGCCTCCGCCGCCTGATCCACGAAAACCAGATTCAAGCCGACCTGATAACTCTGCTCCACCACCTCCCGCGGACTCGATACCATCTTCCCCGCGTGAAAGCTGAGCACCCCAGGGAGCCCCGCAAGATACTGGTGACAACCCGCCAGCAAGGCATCCGCTGCTTCAGGGGCGGCCTCCGGCTTAATCCAAAAAATAACGACGTGGCTGAACATAAGACCCCAGCTTGTCCGCATGGCTTCCCAGCGCAAGCGCCCGCCTCCACAAAGTTCCCCGCCCCCGCGCTTTCCAAAACCACCCATTCTCCAGCGTGACATCCTGCCCCTCCTCTGCCACCCTGTCTCGCATGAAAATCGCCCTCCTCCTCCTCCTCGCCGCCCTGCCCAGCTGGTCCCCCGCCCAATCCCCCGCCCCGGCCGCCCCCGCCGCCGCCCCGGCCATGACCGATCAGGAAAATCAAAACAACTTCTGGGACTGCACCCTCCCAGGCGGCAGCTACACCGTCGCCCTCAGCAAAATCAGCGTCGTCAGCCTCCACGAATTCAACCTGCCCGGCGGGCGCGTCACCGAAATGAACATCGTGACCGAAGGCGACGCCCTGGCCCGCTTTTACTTCATGGAAGCCGCCACCCCAGGCGGCGGCCTCGCCGCCGGCGAAGTCGCCAAGGCCCGCGTCACCGAATTGGCCAACCTGGCCGCCGACCGCACCGGCACCGAAAAAGTATGGCAAAAAGTCCTCAAGGACTACCCCCTCGCCACCCACGCCCACACCATCGAATTCCGCCTCCAAAGCAAAGCCGACCTCCAAGCCCTCCACGGCAGCGCCAAACGAGCCTGGATGACCGGCCGCGGCCGCACCGTCTCCGCAGGCTCCTGAGCCCTAGCGCGGAGCCACCGTGCTCGCCTTCTGATTGTTCGCCGGCTGCACATCCACCGCCCCCGCCGGATTCGTCAGCTGCGAGCGATACGAAAGCCCATTCTCCGACCGGCTCAACTCCAAGGCATTGACCGGCACCGCCACCGTAGTGCTGGCCCCCGGCGCCAGCCCCGGCACCTCATACGCGCTCTGCCCCAGGCTGTCCGTGATGTACAAGTTCATCCCCGAAACCGCCGCGCCACTGCGGTTCTGAATCACAAACTCCATCTGCCCCGTCTGATTGTTAAAATAGTGGCTCGAAACCGCCGTATCCACCCGCGCCGCGTCCAGGCGGTTCATCGCCCATCCCAAATTCAAAATCCCCGACCCATAGGCCGCATCCGCCCCCGGGGCCCCCCCATCGCTGGTGTACTGCTGCAACACCCCCCACGCCTGGCTGGCACTCATCCCCGGATTCTCACTCATCATCGCCGCCACCGCCCCCGCCACGATCGGAGCGCTCCCCGAAGTGCCGTCAAAAACCACCCGCTCCCCATTCAGCCAGGCCGTATTGATCCCATACCCCGGCGCCGTGATTTTCAGATTCTCCCCCGAATTCGAAAAACTAGCCTGCTGCTCCACCGCATCCACCGCCCCCACCGATATCACCCGCGGATCCGCCGCCGGCCACGTCATCTGCGCCGCCTGGTCATTCCCCGAGGGCGCCACAATCACCGCCCCCCGCCCCACCGCATAGCTGATCGCGTCCGTCAACACCGTGGAGTTTTGATAGGCTCCCAAGCTGATATTGATCACCTGGGCCCCGGCGTCCACCGCCGTCTGGATGCCCTTGGCCAAGGTAAATAGATCGCTCGTCCCATCCGCGCCCGTCACCTTGATGCTCAGCGCCTGCGCTCCCGGGGCCACCCCCATGGCATCGCCCGCCTCGCCCAGCGCCAAGGCCGCCACCGCCGTGCCATGCCCATCCCCTTCCCCAGTGCCCAGAAAACCCTGGCCAATATCCAGATAGCGCAGCCGATTGCTCCCAAAGGTAGCGTCCGCCGCCACCCCACTATCCAAAATCGCAATGGTCACCCCCTCCCCCCAGCGGCTGTGATCCCCCGTCACCCCCAAAAACGACAACATGCCGTCCCCAAAAGCCACCTCCCGCTGCGCCGCGCGCTCCTCCTTCGCCGGCGTGTCCGGCAAATACGCATAATAGTTCGCTCCCACGTCCCCATAATCCGCCGCGTGCCCCAGCAAATCCGCCTGCAGCGCCCCCAGCCCATCATACCCCACCCGCACCAAGCGCAATCCATCCACCTGATCCATCACCCGCAGCCCCGCCCCCGCCGCCCGCGCCAAAAAATCCCGATACGCCTGCTCCGTCTTAAACCGCAGCAGCGCCTCATGGTCCCTCGCCCCCTTCACCCCCAGCC
>CALQKQ020000175.1 GCA_943331195.2 Akkermansia muciniphila
CGCCCGCCAAGACGCCCTCGACGAAATCGTCGTCAATGTCAGCCAAACCTTCCTCGGATTAAGCGTCGGCTGCGCCCGCTGCCACGATCACAAATTCGACCCCATCAGCGCCCGCGACTACTACGCCCTCCAAGCCTTCTTCGCCGGCGTCGACTATGAAGACCGCCCCTGGCGCCGCCCCGATGCCCTCGCCCAAACCCAAAAACGCGACGCCCTCCAGACCCGCCTCCGTCAGCTCGAGCAACAGCTCGCCGCCTTCGAACCCCTCGCCCGCCCCGCCAGCTCACCGCCCCCGCCCACCCAGGCCAAACTCAACGAAATCTCCTTCCCCCCGCGCCTCGCCAAGTTCGTCCGCTTCGCCATCCACGAGACCCTGCCCCATCCCACCCTCGGCCTCATCGAACCCTGCCTCGATGAATTCGAAATCCTCACCGACGAGCCCATCCCCCGCAACGTCGCCCTCGCCAGCTTCGGCACCCGCGCCAGCGCCTCCGGCAGCCGCACCAGCGCCGCCCATCGCCTCGAGCACCTCCACGACGGTCAATATGGCAACGACCGCAGCTGGATGTCCCACCAAGCCGGGCGCGGCTGGATCACCCTCGAATTGCCCACCGCCCTCCCCCTCAGCCGCATCCGCTGGAGCCGCGACCGCCTCGGCCACTTCGACGACCGCCTTCCCACCGCCTACACCCTCCAAGCCGGGCTCACCCTCGACTCCCTCGAAACCCTCGCCTCCCAACCACCTCTCCGCCCGGCCATCCAAGCCCTCGCCAATACCGACCGCGTCCCCCCCACCACCGCCAAACGCCTCCGCTTCACCATCACGCGCACCAACAACCTCGAACCCTGTCTCGACGAACTCGAAGTCTTCGATGCCGAAAACCATAACATCGCCCTAGCCGCACACGGCACCACCGCCACCTCCTCCGGCGACAAAGTCGAGCCCGGCCGCCACGAGCTAAAACACCTCCACGACGGCCAATACGGCAACTCCTTCAGCTGGATGTCCAGCCAGTTAGGACAAGGCTGGGTCGAATTGGAATTCCCCACCCCCTCCCGCATTGCCCGCGTCGTCTGGTCGCGCGACCGCGCCGGGCAATTCCAAGACCGCCTCGCGCTCGCATACCGCATCGAGGTCGCCGACGCCGCCGGCACCTGGCAACTCCTCGCCGATGCCACCGACCGCCGCCCGCCCCCGCTCCCAGGCGCCGCCCCCGCCCCCTTCCCCCTCCCCGACCTCCCCGACGACCAGGCCTCGCCAGCCCACGCCCTGCTCCAAGAAAAAATCGCCACCGCTGCCCTCCTCGCCGCCGCCGCCGCCGAACCCCTTGTCTTCGCCGGAAAATTCCGCGCCCCCGACCCCATCCACCTGCTCCACCGCGGCGACCCCGAGCAACCCCGCGAACCGGTCGCCCCCGCCGTCCTCAGCGCCCTCGGCCACCTCACCCTCCCCCACGACGCCCCCGAGGCCTCCCGCCGCGCCGCCCTCGCCGACTGGATCGCTAGCCCGCAAAACCCCCTAACTGCCCGCGTCTTGGTCAATCGCCTCTGGCAGGGCCACTTCGGCGTTGGGCTAGTCGAAACTCCTAGCGACTTCGGCCACAGCGGCGTCGCCCCCTCCCACCCAGCGCTGCTCGACTGGCTCGCCGCAGAATTCATCCGCTCCGGCTGGTCCCAAAAACACCTCCACCGCCTCATCGTGCTCTCCGCCACCTACCGCCAAAGCAGTCAGGCCACCCCCTCACCTGGTGCCCCCAACCCCTTCCAGATCGACTCCGAAGACCGCCTCCTCTGGCACTACCCCTCGCGCCGCCTCGACGCCGAAACCCTCCGCGACAGCATCCTCGCCGCCAGCGGACAGCTCAATGTGAAGATGGGCGGCCCCGGCTTCGACCTCTTCGACAAACGCGGCGGCCTCGAAGGCTTCACCCCCATCGAACACTTCTCCGGCGATGGCCTCCGCCGCCTCATCTACGCCCACAAAGTCCGCCGCGAACGCGAGGCCGTCTTCGGCGCCTTCGATTGCCCCGATGGCGGCCAAAGCACCGCCCGCCGCCGCCAATCCACCACCCCCATCCAAGCCCTCAACCTCTTCAATAGCGACTTCACCCTCGACCAATCCGCCGCCCTCGCCCAGCGCGTCCTAGCCGAATCCATAGTCGACCCCGCCCCCCAAATCGAACGCGTCTGGCACCTCGTCCTCGGCCGCCCCCCCCGCCCCAGCGAAGTCCAAGACAGCCTCCCCCTCGTCCGCGCTCACGGCCTCGCCGCCCTCTGCCGCACCCTATTCAATACCAACGAGTTCCTCTCGCTGCCATGAACCTCCCCGCCGAATTCCTCTCCCTTCCCGGCAGGCACCTCCTCGACCGGCGCCGCTTCCTTTCCGGCACCGCCACCGCCCTCGGCTCGGTCGCCCTCACAAGCTTACTGAAAAACGACCGCCTCCTCGCCGCCCCGCCCTTGATCGATCCCGCGCACCCCTATGCGCCCCGCCCGCCCCACTTCCCCGCCCGCGCCAAAAACGTCATCGTCATCTTCTGCGCCGGCGCCGTCAGCCAACTCGAAACCTGGGACTACAAACCCGCCCTCATCCGCCGCGACGGCCAACCCCTCCCCGGCGGACCCTCCGTCACCTTTCAAGGCCCCGCCGGCAATCTTGCTAGACCGCAATACCCCTTCCGCCAGCGCGGTGCCACCGGCAAATGGGTTTCCGACCTCATTCCCCACCTCGCCTCTCTAACGGACGACTTCGCCTTCGTCCACTCCCTCACCAGCAAAAGCAATACCCACGGCCCCGCCGAAAATTTCCTCTCCACCGGCTTCGCCCTCGACGGCTTCCCTAGCCTGGGCGCCTGGACCACCTACGCCCTCGGCAGCGAAAGCCAAGAACTCCCCGCCTACGTCTCCATCCCCGACCCCCGCGGCGTCCCCCAAAACGGATCCAACAACTGGGGCCCAGGCTTCCTCCCCGCCGCCTACCAAGGCACCCCCCTCAGCTCCGCCCACCCCGTCCGCCACCTCGCCGCCCGCAACATCGCCCCCGCCGCCGACCACGCCGCCCGCAGCCTGCTCCAACGCCTCAACGCCCAACATCTCCAACAGCACCCCGCCGACCAACACCTCGCCGCCCGCATCGCCAGCTACGAACTCGCCGCCCGCATGCAACTCAGCGTGCCCGAAATCAGCGACCTCACCACCGAACCCGCCCACCTCCTCCGCGCCTACGGTGCCGACGATTCCTCTAACCCCACCAAAGCCGCCTTCGCCAAAAACTGCATCCTCGCCCGCCGCCTCGTCGAGCGCGGCGTCCGCTTCGTCCAGCTCTTCAACGGCGCCTACGCCAGCGGCGGAGAACTCAATTGGGACGGCCATAGCAAATTACGCGAACAATACGACCGCCACGCCGCCATCCTCGACCAACCCGCCGCCGCCCTCATCCGCGACCTCCAACAGCGCGGCCTCCTCGAAGATACCCTCGTCGTCTGGTGCACCGAATTCGGCCGCATGCCCTTCTTCCAAAAAGGTGCCCAAGGCCGCGACCACAACCCCGACGGCTTCACCTGCTGGATGACCGGCGCCGGCGTCCAGCCAGGCGTCAGCCACGGCCGCACTGACGAATTAGGCCAGAAGGCCATCGAAGACATCCATCCCCTCTACGATTTCAATGCCACCATCCTCCACCTCCTCGGCCTAGACCACGAGCGCCTCACCTTCGAACACAACGGCGTGCAGCGCCGCCTCACCAACGTCGAAGGCCACGTCATCCATCAAATCCTCGCCACCTGACCCTCCCCTCCGCCCTCACCGCCCACCTTGACGCCCCAGCCCCCCTGCCGATAATGGCGAGGGCCCTCCCCACCCCCCTTTTTTCTTCTAACAAGCAACACTCCCTTCTCTCCCCAACCACCACCAACCTATCCATGAAACCTAACCGCCAAAAACGACTCCTCGCGCAAACCCTCCTTGCCCTCAGCAGCGCCGCCGCCGCCCACGCCGACGTGAAAATGCCCAAGCTTTTCAGCGACGACATGATCCTGCAGCGCGATCTCGAAACCCGCATCTGGGGCTGGGCCGACGCCGGCGAAAAAGTCACCGTCAATTTTGCCGGGCAAACCCGCAGCGCCACCGCCGGAGCCAAAGGCACTTGGGAATTACAACTCCCCGCCCTCCCCGCCTCCGCCAAAGGCCAAGACCTCGTCGTGCTCGGCCGCAACGCCCTCACCTTCCACAACGTCCTCCTCGGCGACATCTGGGTCTGCGGCGGACAGTCTAACATGGAATGGACCCTGGGCGGCTGCCGCGCCCCCGACGACATCAAAAACGCAAACTTCCCCCTCATCCGTTGGATCCGCGTCCCCAACACCGCCGCCGAATCCCCCCAAGACGACCTCCCCGCCAACCACCAAGCCCGCTGGGCCGTCTGCGAACCCGGCAACGCCGCCGGCATCAGCGCCGTCGGCTTCTATTTCGCCCGCAAACTCCAGCAGGAAACCGGCGTGCCCCAAGGCGTCCTCGCCAGCAACGTCGGCGGCACCAATATCGAAAAGTGGATTCCCCAACCCGCCTTCGCTCAAGAACCCGGCCTCGCCGACATGACCCAGCGCCTCGACGCCGAAGTCAAAGCCTACTCCGCCGCCGTTGGCCAACAGATCCCCCGCCTCGAACAATGGCTCGGCGATGTCAAAGCCGCCCTAGCCGCCAACAGCCCCATCCCCCCGCGCCCCGAATTCCCCATCCATCCCTCCATGCCCGGCTCCCCCCAGGGCGGCAACTGGTCCCACCTCTATTGCGGGATGATTCACCCCCTCACCAAATTCGGCATCAAGGGCGCGCTCTGGTATCAAGGCGAATCCAACGGCGGCGAAGCCGATTCCTACTTCCTCAAAAAACGCGCCCTCATCAGCAGCTGGCGCCACCAATGGGCCCAAGGCGATTTCCCCTTCTACTTCGTCCAACTCGCCAATTTCCAAAAACCTAGCCAAGACCCCGCCGGCGGCGACGGCTGGGCCAAACTCCGCCAAGCCCAAACCAAAACCCTAACGATCAACCACACCGGCATGGCCGTCGCCATCGACCTCGCCAACGCCGACAACCCCGACGATATCCACCCCACCAATAAATTCGACGTCGGGGAACGCCTCGCCCTCTGGTCCCTCGCCAAAGATTATGGCAAAAAAGACCTCGTCTACAGCGGCCCCCTCTACAAAGACATGAAGGTCGAAGGAAACGCCATCCGACTCAACTTCGACAGCGTCGGCGACGGCCTCACCCCCGCCCAAAAAACCGGCCTCGCCCCCGCCGCCCCTCAGCCCCAGGCCAAACTGCAGCGCTTCGCCATCGCCGGCGCTGACCAAAAATGGGTCTGGGCCGACGCCGTCATCGACGGGGCCACCGTGGTCGTCTCCAGCCCCCAAGTGCCCCAACCCGTCGCCGTCCGCTACGCCTTCACCATGAACCCCGTCGAGGCTAACCTCTACAACAAAAACGGCCTCCCCGCCTCCCCCTTCCGCACCGACAATTGGTAGGCCGCCCCCGCGCCACCCTGCCCGCCCCCTCCTAACTTCCACCTAGCAGGGGCTTTCCACCGCCAGCCGGGGGTCTTCGGACCCCCGGCCTTCTTTTGCCCCAACCGCCCCAACCGCCCCGCCGACAGCGCCTTCAGGGCTTCTGCGCGGCCGCGATGAGCTCTTGGTCCGAGCTCGAAAGCTTCGCAATATCATAGGTAAAGGTCGTCCCGTCCTTGCGGCGGAAGGTGCCCTTGCCTTGCGCAATCTTCACCAGGGCCGCCGCCAGAGGCTTGCCATCGGCATTCGTCCAGGTCCGCTCCGCCACCAGCGGGGCCCCCGCCTTGGCCCCCGGCACCTCCTCGCCCGCTTCCTTCTCCTTGCCCGCAGCAGTCTTCAAAGCGGCCTTCACCGCGCGATCAAACTCCTTGTCCGTAGGGTGCCCCTCAAACAGCATGCTTCCGTCCGACGCAAAGACCGCGCTGTGGGGAATGCCGCTGAATTTCAGCGGATGTTGCGCCCCGCTCGTGACCGGAAATTTAATTTTGAGCGTCTTCACCACCTTCTGCACCTCCTCGTCCGTAGCACTCTGCGAATGCGCCCCCACAATTTTTAAGCCCTTGGACTCATAGCGCTTGGCCAGGCTGTTGAACATCGGCATCGCCGCCAGGCAAGGGCCGCAGTTCACCCCCCAAAACTCCACGATCACCGGACTCCCCTTCAGCGACTCCGCTGTCACTTCGGCTCCAGCTAGGGTCTTGCCAAAACTAAACTGGCTGAGATTCACCTGAGCTACGGCCGCCGCCTCCTCTTTATCGGCCGACCACGCGGACACCGGCATTGCTAAGCACAACAGAAGAGCAGGGAACAGTTTCATAAGATAAAATGGATTGGAGGCACCCCATCCCTACGCGGCATCCCGGTTTCTGTCCAAAACATTCCATGCCCCCGACTCCTCCACCGCCTAACCCATGCGGTCGCGGAAGTCCTCATAGCGGAATGTTCGGACCGTCTCCAAGGTCTCGCTCGCCGGATCCCACAAGCAAAAGGCCGGATGCTTGACCCCGTTGAACATCGAGGTCTTCACCATGGTGTAGTGCGCCATGTCCTCAAAAATAAGCCGCTGCCCCACCCGCAACGGCTCCGCAAAACTATAATCACCGATGACGTCGCCCGCCAGGCAGGTGCCGCCCCCCAACCGATAGCCATAAGCCAATTCCCCCGCCTCCCCCGCCCCTCGAATGTCAGGCCGATAAGGCATCTCCAAACAATCCGGCATGTGGCAGGTAATCGAAACGTCGAGAATAGCCAAATCCATCGCATTGTGCAGCGTGTCCAATACCCCGGCCATCAAAATCCCCGTCCCTAGCGCAATCGCCTCCCCCGGCTCCAAGTAAACCGCTAGCCCATACTTCGCCCGTATGCCCCGAATCAACCGAATCAGCCGCTCCGTGTCATAACCCTGGCGCGTCAGATGGTGGCCCCCTCCCATGTTGATCCACTTCACCCGGCGCAACAGCGGCCCAAAGCGCGCCTCCACCCCTTCCCAGGTCGCTTCTAACGCGTCGCTCCCCTGCTCGCACAAGGTGTGAAAATGCAGCCCCTCCAAACCCTCCAGGTCCGCCCCCGCCGCCGCCGCCGCCGTCGTGCCCAGCCGACTGCCCGCCACACAGGGATCATACAACGGCGTCTGGCCCGTGGAGACCTCAGGATTGATTCGCAAGGCGCACTCAATCGGCCGCCCACACGCCCGCACCCGCTCGCGAAACCGCTGATACTGCGCCGGAGTGTTAAAAGAAAGGTGATGCGCTATCGGCAAAATCTCATCCAGGTCGGCGTCCGTGTAGGCCGGGCTATACACGTGCACTTCGCCCCCA
>CALQKQ020000176.1 GCA_943331195.2 Akkermansia muciniphila
GGATTTTGGGGTGTTAGAGAAGGCGGAGGGGGCGGTGCGCTCGCTGGTGGTGCGCAATGTGGGGGGCACGGCGGCGGTGGTGCGCTGGGAGGCGCTGCGATTTTTTGTGGTGGAGGGGCTGGAGGAGGAAACGGTGGTGGCGCCCGGGGCGGAGCGGGCCTTTGCGATTCGGCCGCGGCCGGATGAGCCGGGCCTTCTGCGGGAGGAGCTCGCGCTGCGGATGCCGGGGGGGGATCGCGTGCTGAAGTTGCAGGCGGAGATTGATGTTAAGGCGGGCCAGGCGGCGCTGATGGCGGGGACGGTGTTGGAAGTGAAGGCGGCGGCTCCGGGGAGTCCGGAGCTGGGGCAGCCGCGTTCGGAGCGGGGGCGGCAGTTGCGGGTGCAGGTGCTGACGACGGGGTTGATGGAAGCGATACCGAACACGGATGCGCGATTGCCGACGGTGAATGCGGTGCGCTTGATCGAGGAGGAGACGAAGCCGGACCGTTTGGTTTTTGAGTGGGACGCGCCGGGGCCCGGGGTGTGGACTTACCGGGTGCTGGTACGGATGTTGCGCAACCACGGGGCGCAGCAAGCACCTATCCCGGAATATGGGACGATGGACAATGTGAAGGTCACGGCGACGCCGCTGGGCGGGCGGGCGGAGGTTACGAGATTGCGCCCGGAAGTGCGGTGGTCGTGCCGGATTGTGGGGATCCGCAGCGATGGGGTGGCGACGAAGGCGGGAGAGGACTTGACCTTCATGACGCCGCCGGTGATGGCTTCGCGCTGGCCGTGGCGCTTGCTCGGGCTGCTGGGGGTGGTCTCGGTGGCGTTGTATGTGCGGCAAAAGTGGCGGGAGGACGTGAAGTGGAAGGACTAGGCCAGCCCGGGGACGGGCCCGTGAAGCACCTCTATGTGCACGTGCCCTATTGTCATAAAATTTGTCCCTATTGTTCCTTTTATAAGCATTTGCCGAGCAGCGGAGGGCTGGCGAGCTATGGGGAGGCGCTGCTGGCGGAGGCCCGACACTGGAAGGCTGGGGCGGTGCCGCTAGCGCTGGAGACGGTTTATTTTGGGGGAGGAACGCCCACGCTGTTGAGCGCGGCGGCGCTGGAGGCGCTGTTGGGGCCGCTGGGGGAAGTGCTCGATTTTTCGGGGGTGAGCGAGTGGACCATGGAGGTCAATCCGCGGACGATCACGGAGGAAAAGGCGGCGGTGATGCGCCGGGCGGGGGTGAGTCGGGTCAGCTTGGGGGTGCAAGCGTGGGACCGCGCCACCCTAGCAACGCTCGGGCGAGACCATGCTCCGGAGGAGGCGGCGGAGGCCTTTGCCCTGCTGCGCGCGGCGGGCTTTCCCGTGGTGAACGTGGATTTGATGTTTTCCGTTCCCGGGCAATCCCTTGCGGCCTGGCGGGAGACTTTAGCGCGCACCATCGCGCTGGGGCCAGATCACGTTTCCGCTTACAATCTGACCTACGAGGAGGACACGGAGTTTTTTGAGCGCTGTCAGGCGGGGCAATATGCGGTCGAGGAGGACCGGGACGAGGTGTGTTTTGCCCTGGCTATGGAGTTGCTAGAGGGTGCGGGATTGGCGCACTATGAGATTTCGAATTACGGGCGGCCAGGGCTGGAGTCGCAGCACAACCGGAGCTACTGGGCGGGGAGCGACTACGCGGGGCTGGGGCCGGGGGCGGTTTCGACGGTGCGGCGGCAGCGCTTTAAGAACATTGAAAATACGAGCCTGTGGCAACAGGGCGCGCTGGCGGGGGCTCCGCTGCGCGTGGAGCAGGAAGAGATCACGCCGTCCAAGTGGCTGTGCGAGCGCTTGGCGCTGGGCCTGCGCACGCGGGAAGGGTTGCCGGGCGCCTGGTTGGCGGGGGTGCCGGAGGCGGTGGCGCGCTTGGAGGAGGAGGGCTTGGTGGACACGGGAGGCGGTCGGGTGCGGCTGAGCGCGCGGGGCAAATTTGTGGCCGATGGGGTCGCGGCGCACCTGTGGGAGGCGATGGGCGATTAAAAAGGCGGGGATTTTAGTCTTTTTGCTTAGATGTTTGCCCGGAGGAAGGCTAAGGGCGAGTATGGCGAAATCTTCACAGGTAGAAACTCGACGGTGGTGGGCATTTCCGCTTTTTCATGCGCTGGCGTTGCTGGTGCTGGCGAGTGGGCTGCGGGTGGGCTTGGTGGCGGCGTTTCAGCCAGATGGCCTGGGTTGGGCGGAGTTGGGGTCGACCTTGCTGCGGGGCTGGTGGGTGGATGTGGTGGTGACGGCGGTGGTGGTGAGTCCGCTGGCGTGGTGGTGCGCGTGGCGGCGGCAGCCCTGGACGGGCGCGGCGCGGGCGCTGCTGGTGGGCGGGGTCGGGCTGGCTTGGTTTGTGCAGGCCTTTCTGTTCATTAGCGAAGGTTATTTTTTCGACGAATTTCTGTCGCGCTTCAATACCGTGGCGATCGACTATTTGATCTATCCGACCGAGGTGGTGACGAATTTGTGGGAAAGCTATCCTTTGGTGCGACTGATCCTCGGGTGTGCGGTGGTGGCGGGTGCGGTGACGTGGGGGTCGCTGCGCTGGTTTGGCCCGGTGGTGGAGGCGGGTCCGGGGCGGTGGCGGCGGGTGAGCGCCTGGCCGGGGGCGGCGCTTGTGCTCGGGGGGTCGCTGGCGGCGCTGGATCTGAAATTTAGCCGGGAGCGGGTGGTCAATGAATTGGCCATGAACGGGGCGGTGTCGGGCCTGAGCGCGGCGTGGTCGCGCAATCTTCCCTATGATGTTTTTTATGCGACCTTGCCGCGGGACCAGGCCTATGCGGTGGCGCGGGAGGCGCTGGGGCGGCAGGGGGGGGAATTCAGCGCTCCGCCGCCGCCGCCGGAGCCGCCGGGGGGGCCGGATGAGGCGTGGTGGGAGGCGGCGCGGGCTTCGCTGCAGCGGCGCATTCCCGGCGACCCGAACCGCCCCCAATTGAATGTTTGCGTCCTCTTGGAGGAGAGCTTGGGCAGCGAATTTTTTGGGGCGCTCGGGCGGAAAACGAAGAAGGGCAAGCCGGATACGCTGACGCCGCGGATGGACCGCTTGATGCTGGAGGAGGGCTTGGTGTTTGATCATGTCTATGCCGATGGGAACCGGACGATTCGCGGCTTTGAGGGCGTATTTTCTAGTTTCCCGCCGCTACCGGGAGACTCGATTTTGGCGCGGGATCGCACGGAGAATGTGGAAACCTTGGCGCGGGTGCTGAAGCGGGATGGCTATCAATCGCTGTTCCTCTATGGGGGTCATGGCACGTTTGATTTTATCAAATCCTATGTCGTGCCTAACGGGTGGGATCGCTTGATTGAGCAGGGGGATTTTGAGAAGCCGGTGTTTACGACAGCTTGGGGGGTTAGTGACGAGGATCTCTACAATCGCGGGCTGGAGGAAATGCGGGCGCTGCACCAGAGCGGGCAGCCGTTTTTGGTTTCGTTCATGACCGTGTCCAACCACCTTCCTTTTTCATATCCAGCGGGCCGCATTGCGGAGGATCCGGCGGCGCGGAGCCGGAAGCACGCGGTGAAATATGCCGACTGGGCGCTGGGGGACTTTTTTGAGAAGGCCAAGAAGGAAGCCTTTTGGCAGGATACGGTTTTCGTGGTGGTGGCGGACCACGGGGCCCGGGTGTATGGCAGCCAGACCATTCCGCTGAAGAGCTATGAAATTCCCTTTGTGGTATTAGGTCCAGCGGCGGTGCCCCAGGCGCGGCGGGTGTCGGAGTTGGGTTGCCAGTTGGATGTGGCGCCGACCTTGTTGGGCTTGATTGGGCGGCCCTATGATTCCTTATTTTTTGGGCGGGATTTGTTGCGGGAGGGGAGCGGGCCGGGGCGGGTGTTGATGCACCACAATCGCTCGATTGGGATTTATGAAGCGGAGCGGCTCGTGGTTTTTGGGCTCAATCAGCAGACGGCGGCGTGGCAGGGGGGGCTGAAGGGCCAGGAGCTGGCTCCGCTGAGCGCGCTGGATGCAGCCGCAGAAGCCACGGCGCGGCAAGGCATGGCCCTGTTCCGGGTGGCGGACGATCTGTATTTGCAGCGGCGCTATCGGGTGTCGCCCAGGACGCTGGCTCCGGTAGCGGCGGCGGCTCCCTGAACGGCGCGGGCGCTTGATCTGGGCTTGTGCGGCGGGGGGAGCCGGGGTGAGATGGGGGATGAGCGATCCGTCCCCATCCCCGCTGCCTTCTCGCCGCGCCAATGCTGATTACACCGTGGTCGACCGGACTCCGGTTCTTTTGTTAGATGGGGAGCTGGTGGAGGTCGGTCAGCCGGATCAGGCCTGGGAGGGCTGGGTGTGGGTTTCGAATGCGGCGGACCGGGGAACCTACGTGCCAGTGACTTTGCTGGAACAGATCAGCCCGGATCAAGCGCGGCTGCGCGAGGCGTTTCAGGCGGTGGATTTGTGTTTGAAGAAAGGGGAAACGGTGAGCTGCCTGCGCGAGGTCTGCGGGTGGTTTTGGTGCCGCAATGCGGCGGGAGCTGAGGGCTGGGTGCCGGATTATGTGCTCAGTTAGGGGAGCAATTCTAGCTTTCTCGCGCATTCCCAGGCCGCCATGCCGGACGATGAATTTCCCTTTGCTGCGGAGGGGTCGCGCCTGCTTCCGATGGCGGCGCGTGTTTTGTTAGACGGCGCCGTGGCCGACTTGGAATTTGACTACGCGATTCCGGCGGCCTTGGACGGGGTGGCCCCGGGCAGCCGGGTGAAAGTGCCGCTGCGGCAGCGCACCGTGACGGGAACGGTGTTGATGGTGTATCCGGCGGCGGAGGCGGAAGTGCCCAAGCTTAAGCCTTTGTTGGGATTGCTCTCGGAGCGGGTGATGATTCCGCCGGCGCTAATGGAGTTTGGGAAATGGATTTCGGAGTACTATTGTGCGCCGTTGGAGAGCGTGATGCGGGCCATGTTACCGGAGGCGGTGCGGGAGGAGAAGCACGGGGAGAAGCGGCGCCTTTTTGTGCGCTTGCTGCGGGAGCCCAGCGCGGAAGAGCACGCCGCCCTAGCTAAAAAGGCACCGAAGCAGGCGGAGGTTTTGCTTTTGCTCCAGCTAGGAGGTCCGGCGCTGCCGGCGGCGGATTTTTCGGGAGCGGCCCTCAAGGGCTTGCGGGAAAAGGCCTGGGTGGAGATTACCGAGGAAGCGGTGGCCCGGGACCCCTTTGAAGGGGAGCGCTTCATCAGCACCAAGGCGCTCTCCTTAAATCAAGCCCAGCACGATGCCTTGGTGGCGGTGCTCGAAGCGGTGCGCGAGCCGCTCCAGGCCAAGCCCCTGTTGCTCTTTGGGGTGACCGGCAGTGGCAAAACCGAAGTCTATTTGCAGGCGGCGCACCGCGTGTTAGAGCAGGGGCGGAGCGTGTTGGTGCTGGTGCCGGAAATCTCCCTAACTCCTCAGACGGTGGAGCGCTTTAAAAGCCGTTTTGCGGACATGCAGGACCGCGTCGCGGTGCTGCACAGCCACCTCGGGCAGGGCGAGCGCTTCGACGAGTGGCACCGCATTCAGCGGGGACAGGCGCGCATCGTGATTGGAGCGCGCAGCGCCCTCTTTGCTCCGCTGGACGAGCTTGGATTGATCATCGTCGACGAGGAGCACGAGGGTTCCTACAAGCAGGAGCAGCCTCCCCGCTACCAAGCGCGGGATGCGGCGGTGGTGCGGGCCCGCCTGGAGGGCTGTGCTATTTTGCTAGGAAGCGCCACCCCGGCGCTGGAATCCTGGCACAACGCCCAGCGGGGCAAATACGACTTGCTGCGCCTGCCGGAGCGCGCCGACGACGCCAAACTTCCCCTGGTGCGCATCATTGATATGCGGACCGAAAAGAAGCGCGCCGCCAAAGGCAGCCCGGCTATCTTGAGCGAGCGACTCCGCATGGCCATCGATCAGCGTCTCAGTAAAGGCGAGCAAACCATCCTTTTTTTAAATCGGCGTGGATTTGCTAGCAGTGTGGTTTGTCAGGCTTGCGGCCACGTCGTGAAATGCCTTCACTGCGAAATCGCCATGACGGTGCACCGCGAGTTGGGGCGCTTGGTGTGCCACGTGTGCGGTTTTCAGAAATTGGCTCCGCAGAAGTGCCCCGAGTGCAAAGACCCCGCTATTTTGCTGGCGGGCTACGGCACCGAGCGGGTCGAGGAAACCCTGCGCAAGGTCTTTCCGGTGGCGCGGATCGCCCGGGTCGATGCCGACAGCATGTCCCAGAAAAATACCCTCCGGGACACCCTGCACGCGTTCAAAACGGGCAAGCTGGACTTGCTCGTCGGCACTCAGATGATCGCCAAGGGCTTGCATTTTCCTAACGTAACCTTAGTGGGCATTCTCAATGCGGACATGGGGCTGCACATCCCGGACTTCCGCGCGGGCGAGCGCACTTTTTCCCTGCTCACGCAAGTGGCGGGGCGGGCAGGGCGCGGCGAACTGATGGGCGAAGTGGTGGTGCAGAGCTTCACCCCGCACCACCCTTCGATCCAATTCGCCCGGCAGCACGACTACGAGGGCTTTAGCGTGCAGGAGCTAGAGTTTCGCCGCCAGTGCGGCTACCCGCCCTATGGGCACGCCGTCTTGGTGACGGTGCGCAGCGAGCGAGAAAACCTCGCGGAATTTACGCTCAAGACCTTGCACGCCAAACTCGCCAAGAGCTTTCCCCCCGAAATCTTGCTCGGCGAGCCCGCCCCTAGTCCCTTGGTCAAATCGCACGACCAATACCGCTTTCAAATCCTGATCCGGGCCCGCCAGGCGCGCCAAATCACCGAGCCCCTCATGGCCGCTCTGGGGGCCCTCAAGATGCCCAAGGAAGTGATCGCCACCGTGGACGTGGACCCCGTGAATCTTGGGTAGGCCGCTTGGAGAGGAAAAGTTAGGTTTGGCCTTAGTGGGGCCGAGAGCTGGGGCGTCCCAGGCTAGCTTGGGACGCCCCGGTGGGGTTTGGGCTAGGGAATCCTACCATTCCGCTTGTGCGGCCATGCAGCAATGTGGCATCGCCTCATGGCAATCGTCGTGCCCCTCAGTAAAAGAGGGGCCGTCACGCTTCCTCCCGCCCTGCGTCGTCAATTTGGCTTCGGCGCCGGGGACAGCCCGCTAATTGACACTGAAGAGCGGGACGGGGAAATGATCCGTAAGCGCTGCGCGAGGTGCCGTCGTCTCTGAGTTGACGCCGCAACCGGGATTCAAGCGGCCTGGCGCTTGGCGGTGCGGGCGGCTTTGGCGCAGGCGGAGGGGGCGAGTTCAGAGATCTGGCTGACCGCCATGGTGGGCAGGCGGGTGAGGACATCGCGCAGCCAGGCGACGGGATCCAGTCCGTGGCTGCGGCAGGATTCGATGCGCGTGTAAAGGGTCGCGGCGCGTTCTCCGGCTTCGGCTTCGCCGATGAACAGCCAGTTCTTTTTGCCGACGGCGGTGGGCC
>CALQKQ020000177.1 GCA_943331195.2 Akkermansia muciniphila
CGGAGAAGGACGAAAAGGGCCACGTCAAAATCGACGACCGCGGCCGCCCCGTCCTAACCGCTGGGTCCAAGGTGGCCCTGGTTTACGGCCAGATGAATGAACCTCCTGGGGCCCGTCTCCGCGTCGCCCTTTCGGCGCTTTCCATGGCGGAGTATTTCCGCGACGAAAAGAACCAAGATGTGCTCATGTTCGTCGACAACGTGTTCCGTTTCTCTCAAGCCGGTTCGGAAGTGTCCGCGCTGTTGGGCCGGACCCCTTCGGCGGTGGGCTACCAGCCGACTCTCGCCGCAGAAATGGGCGCCATGCAGGAACGCATTACATCCACCAAGAGCGGTTCCATCACCTCCTTCCAGGCGGTGTATGTGCCGGCGGATGACTTGACTGACCCCGCCCCGGCGAACACCTTTGCCCACTTGGACTCCACCGTGGTGCTAGAGCGCTCCTTAGCGGAACTCGGGATCTACCCAGCGGTCGATCCTCTGTCTTCCGTCTCCAAGGCGCTCGCTCCGGAAATCGTGGGCGAGGAGCACTACCGGGTGGCCCGCGGGGTGCAGCGCGTGCTGCAGCGCTACAAAGATCTCCAAGACATCATCGCCATTCTCGGCATGGACGAACTGAGCGACGACGACAAGTTGATCGTGTTCCGCGCCCGCAAGCTGCAGCGCTTCCTCAGCCAACCTTTCGCGGTGGCCGAGCAGTTCACAGGCATCAAAGGCGAGTACGTTTCCGTTAAAGAAACCGTCAAAGCCTTCGGCGAAATCCTCGATGGCAAGCACGACAGCGTCCCTGAAGCTAATTTCTACATGAAGGGCGGCATCGACAGCGTCAAGAAGGACTAGTTTCGAAGCGTCCCGGGCTCCGGGTTTCCCCAAAGTGGCTTGCTGCCGCTGGGCTGGGCAACCCTGCTCGCACTCCCTGTTCAACCCCCGATCAAGGCCTCATTCCCATGCTCCTCGAAATCGTTACCCCCGAAGGAAAAGCGTTCTCCGACGACGTTTCCGGCGTCGTCCTTCCCGGCGCGCTGGGCGAGTTGGGAATTCTGCCTAACCATGCGTCTCTCGTTTCTACCCTAACGGCCGGGGAACTCCGCTACACCAAAGACGGCAAGACGCACGATTTGGCAATCGGGGCCGGTTTTGCGGAAGTCACGGGTGAGCGGGTCAACGTCCTTACGGAAATGGCGGTGCGGGACAGTCAGATCGACGAAACGGCGGTTCAAGCGGCGTTGGAGCGGGCGCAGAACCGCCTCAAAGAAGATGTCCTGCCAGAGGAGATTGCGGCGGTCGAGGCCGCTATCGCGAATTCCTTGGCGCAGTTGCACCTCAAGCGGAAACGCCGCACCATTTGAGCCTGCGACCTGAGCTGGGCCCGAAGATTTGTTGCTGGTCGTGTTGCTGCGGGCCAGTCGCGTACGCTTGCCAAGTTCCGCTTCTCCTTTATCCTGACCTATGTTGCAAGATTATCTACCAGTCCTGATGCAGGTGCTGATCGCCTCGGGTTTCGCTGCTTCCACCCTGTTGGTTTCGGTGTTGCTAGGCAAAAGCGGCAAGCGCAGCGCGATCAAGGACTCGGCTTATGAATGCGGGATGTTGCCGATCGGGGAAACCCAGCCGCGCTTTAGCGTGAAGTTTTATCTGGTGGCGATGCTCTTTGTCCTGTTCGACATTGAGGTCGTTTTCATGTTCCCCTGGGCGGTGGTGTTTCGGGGAATGGTGGAGCAAAGCAGCGCGATTTTCTGGAGCATGGCGGGCTTCGCCTTTATTTTGCTGGTAGCCTATGTGTACGCCCTCAAAAAGGGTGCTTTGAAGTGGAATGACTAGGCGCACGGACTGCCTCCTAGCATGGTTCACCAGGTTGCTCTCTACAAACTCCGCCCAGGGGTCACCGAAGAGCTATTAGAAGAAATGGTCCGCAGCACTCGCAGCATGCTCCTCAAGGTGCCCGAGGTCATGGCGGTGCGCTCGGGCCGCAATCTTGACCCCAACGCCGAATGGCCCTTTTACGTGGGACTGGATTTTGCGACCCGCGCCAAGCAGCGCATTTTCATGGATGATGGCGCTTGGCACAAATTCCAACATGAGATCATCAGCCGCTACACCGCAGCGCATTTGATTCTCGACTATGAACTGGATCCGGGACGGGATCCGCGCTATTCCTGACCACAAGTTGTACCACACTGCCACTTCTCACATACTCATGAAACCTTCCCTTCTCGCCTGTTTGTTTCTTGCCGCTGCTTCCTGCTCCGCTTGGGCGGGCGAGTTGAAGGTGGGTTCGTTTACCTTTGCTGTAGGTGCCCCTTGGGTTGCCAAAGCGGAGCCCCGCATGATGAGCGCTGGTGGATTCACCCTTCCGTCCAAGGACGGGGCCGCCGCCGTAGAGGCCGACTTTTACCACTTCGGCGCCGGTGGGGGAGGGGGCATCGAGCCGAATCTGAAGCGCTGGCAATCGCAGTTCAAACCCGGAGACGACGGCAAGGCGCCGACGATGGAGCGTGAAGAGCTCAAGGTCGGGGAAAAAACCGCCCTAATCGTCACCCTCAAAGGGACGTTTTTGAGCGGTCCGGCCATGTCCCCCAACAAAGTTCCGCTGCCCAACTACGCCATGCTCGGGGCGATTCTGCAGAGCGCGGAGGGTGACGTCTTTATTAAAGTGACCGGCCCGGAAGGCGCGGCCTTGGGGGTCAAGGATCAGGTGAAAGCCATGGTCAAAGCCGCTTTCGCCAAGTAATCCCTGGCGGGACCCCGCCGCCCTGGGGCGAGGTCGGGAGGCCTCTCGGGAATCGTTTTCCGCCCCGGTCTCGGCAGAAGCCTATCCAAAGCGGATTGGCGCGCAGGCCCTGGACGCGTTCGATGGGCGCAGTTGTCTCCTGAAACTACTGCTGCGGGGACTGCCCTCTCGGGGGCGTCTCTAGCGCTTCGCTTCGCAGAATCAGTGAAAGGTGCTGGACCTCCGCTGGTTTTATTGTTTCTCTCTGCCCCGTTCCCTTTTTTCGCAGGATTATCCTTTTCAACATGAAGCTACGCCATCTCTTCCCCGTCAGTTGCCTTACGGCATCCGCCTTCCTGTCGCCCACCCTGCAGGCCGCCTCCTTGAATCTCAAGAAAGGCGATCACATCGCCATCGTCGGCAGCGGCTTGGCGGACCGCCAGCAGCACCATGGTTGGCTGGAAGCGCTGATCCACCGCGCCTATCCGGAGCTCGACCTCACGGTGCGCAACCTTGGGTTTGCCACGGATGAAATCAATCGCCACCCCCGTTCCGACGAGGTTCCTTCGACGGAATACTTTTTGAACATGAAGAAGGGCGACACCGCCACCAAGGTGGGCAACACCGATGTGGTTTACAAGGCGGGGACCGATTTCCACGCCTCGGTGGTGTTGGCCTATTGGGGCTTCAATGAGTCCTTCGCCGGGTTGGCGGGGGTGGAGGCGTTCCGCAAAAATCTTGAGGAATACGTCAAGAAGACGCTCGCGGCCGACTATGGCGCCGGGGCCCCCCGCCTGGTGCTGTTCTCGCCCATCGCGCACGAGAATCTGCAAAGCCCCAACTTCCCGGACGGCTCGGTCAACAACCAGAACCTGCAGCTCTACACCACCATCATGGCGGAAGTGGCGCAGGCCCATGGGGTGCTCTTTGTCGATCTCTACCACGCCTCGCTCAATCTCTATGGCAAGGCGGCGGCTCCCCTCACCATCAATGGGATTCACCTGAACGAGAGCGGCGACAAGGCCTTGGCCCCCTTGCAGTTTGCCGCCCTCTTCGGCAAAGAGGCCGGTCCTTTAGCTGATCCCAAATTGGATAAAATCCAGGCGGCGGTTTTGGAGAAGAATGTGCAGTGGCACCACCGCTACCGCACCGTCGACCAGTTCAACATCTACGGCCAGCGCTCCCGCATTAAATACGAGGGCGTCGACAACGCCACCATCCTGGGGCAGGAAATGGCCCAGCGCGACGTCAAAACCGCCAACCGCGACCTCGCGGTCTGGGCTGCGGCGCGCGGCCAGGATTATCAAGTCAAGGACGACAACCTTCCCAAGGTCGAGCTCACTCCGCCTAATCTTAAGAATGAAGTGCCCTATTTGAGCGGCGAGGCCGCCTTGGCGCACCTCACCACTCCAGAAGGCTGCAAGGTCGACTTCATGGGTTCCGAAGTGGAATTCCCCGATCTGATCAACCCCGTGCAGATGAATTTTGACACCAAGGGCCGCCTCTGGGTGGCGGTGTGGCCATCCTATCCGGAAACGACTCCCACCACGACGAACTTCGATAAGTTGATTTACTTCGACCTCGACCCCAAGACTGGGAAGCCCATTAAGTGCACCACCTTCCTCGATGGATTGAATTGCCCGACTGGCTTTCAATTCTACAAAGACGGCGTCATCGTGATGCAATCGCCTGACCTTTGGTTTGTGCGCGACACCGACGGCGATGGCAAAGGCGACACCAAGGAGCGACTGCTGCACGGATTGGACGCGGCGGACTCGCACCACGAGACCAATTCCATCTGCTATGAGCCGGGCGGAGCGCTTTATTTGAGCGATGGGGTTTTCCACCGCACCAACGTGGAGACCTATCAAGGCCCGGTGCACAACACCGACGGAGCGATTTACCGCTTTGAGCCGAATACGAGCAAGTTCATGCGCCATGCTCCCTATGGCTTCGCCAACCCCCATGGGCGGGTGTTCGACTATTGGGGCAACGACCTCATCACCGACGCCACGGGCAACAACACCTATTTTGGCCCCGGTTTTTCCGGCCACCTCGACAGCGGGGCTCATTCCGGCTATCAGGAGTTTTGGAAGCGCCCCTCCCGTCCCTGTGCCGGGACCGCCTTGCTCACCAGTCGCCACTTTCCGGATGACTGGCAGGGAACCTTCCTCAACGCTAACGTGATTGGTTACCAAGGCATCTTCCGCGCTAAGGTCTCCGAAGACGGAGCTGGCTTGAAGGGCGAGACCCTGGAACCCGGAATCGTGCAGACCGACGTTTCTAAGAATCCTAACTTCCGTCCTTCCGGCATCACGGTGGCCCCGGATGGATCGCTCTATTTCATGGACTGGTCGCAAATGCTGATCGGCCACTTGCAGCACCACCTGCGCGATCCTAATCGCGACCACCAGCACGGCCGCCTCTACCGGATCACCTATCCCTCCCGGCCCCTCATGGTGCCCAAGGCGATTGATGGGCAGCCCATCGCCACCTTGTTGGACCTGCTCAAGGAGCCGGAAAACGACGTCCGCCTGCGGGCCAAGATCGAGCTGAGCAAGCACGCTTCTAACGACGTCATTCCGGCGGTGCAGGCCTGGGCCAAGCAGTTTGACCCCAACGCGGTCGGCGACGCCCACCACCTCATGGAAGCCCTCTGGGTGCACCAGTGGAATAATGTGGTCAATCTGGAGTTGATCAACCTGCTCCTCAAATCGCCAGAGCCCCAAGCCCGCGCCCAAGCGCTGCGGGTGGTGTGCTATCAGCGCGACCGCGTTCCGGGGGCCTTGGACTTGGCCAAATCGGCCATGTCGGATGCCGCTCCTCGCGTCAAGCTGGAGGCCCTGCGCATGCTCAGCTTCTTCCGCGGAGGCGACACCTTGCGGGCCATCGAAGCGGCCAACCTGGCCCGGGACGAGAAGGATTACTATCTGAACTACTGCTACAAGGAGACCCTCCGCCAGTTGGGATCCCTGCCCGAAGGCAAAGACGTCGTCGGCAACGACGCCGCCTTGCAGGCCGCCCTGCTGCCCAAGGCCGAAACCTCCTACGGCCCCACCGCCCCCAACCTCTCCAAGGCTGACCTCCAAGTCTACGAGTTGGGCCGCAAGGTGTTCGCTCGGGATGCCCATTGCATTACCTGTCACCAACCAGATGGCAACGGCCTTCCTAACATTTATCCCCCATTGGGCAAGAGCGAGTGGGTTGATGGGGATCCGGAGCGCTTCATCAAGATTGTGCTCAAGGGGCTCTACGGTCCGATGACGCTACACGGCAAGGAATACGGTCCGGCCAAGGGAACCCCGCCGATGACGGCGTTTGGCGGTCTGCTGAATGACGAGGAACTGGCGGCGGTGGTCTCCTATGTGCGGCAGTCCTATGGAAACAATGCGCCGTTGGTGACGCCAGCGCAGGTGAAAGCGGTGCGGGATGCCACCAAGGATCGTCAGCAGTTCTACATGGTGGATGAAATCCTCAAGGAGCATCCTCTGGCCAAACCATAACGAGGATCGCGCTTTTTTTCCTTAGCTGCTTCTTTGAAACCTATGAAATTGCTCTGCTGTCTCGCCTTCGCCGCCCTTTGGGCGGGTTCCGCCCTCGCTGACCCCCATGTGTCCTATGCTGCCAAGCCCGGTCCGGGACAAGGCAAGCATGTCGTCTTCATTTCTGGAGATGAGGAATACCGCAGTGAGGAAGGCCTGCCCATGCTGGCCAAGATTCTGAGTCAGCGGCACGGGTTTAAGTGCACGGTGCTCTTCTCCCTGGCGGCCGATGGCACCATTGATCCTAATAACCAGCAATCGCTTAGCTCGCCTGAGCAATTGGACAGTGCGGACGCGGTGGTGATCTTGACGCGTTTTCGCCAGTGGCCGGAGCCAGCCTTGAAGCACTTCGTGGATGCGGTGAATCGGGGGATTCCCCTGATTGGCCTGCGCACCGCGACCCATGCGTTGAGCGGCGCGGCCCAGAAGCCCTTTGGCGACTTTGGCAAGAAGGTCATGGGGGAGAACTGGGTCAGCCACTGGGGCAAGCACATGGAGGAAGCCACCAAGGGCATCATTGAGCCCGGGGCGGCCTCCGAGGCCATCCTCAACGGCGTCAGCGATGTCTTTGGCTTAACGGATGTCTATGAGGCGCACCCGCCGGCCGATGCCAAGATCCTCTTGCGCGGGCAGTCTCTCGCCGGCCTCAAGCCGAATTCCCCTCCGGCTTCTTATCAAAAGAATGGCCAAGGCATCAACGATCCGATGATGCCGATCGCGTGGACCCGCAGCTATGCCAATAGCGCAGGCAAAACCAACCAGGTGCTTTGCACCACCATGGGCGACGCCACCGACCTGGAGAGTGAGGGTCTGCGCCGGCTCATCGTCAACGGGGTCTATCAGGGCCTCGGCCTGGCGGTTCCGGCTAAGGCCGATGTCAGCTATGTCGATCCCTATCAGCCTGGGTTTTACTCGGGCGGTGGTTTCCGCAAGGGGATGCGGCCCGAGGATTTGGCCTTAGGTAAGGCCATGCCCGGCAAGCCTTGTCCGAAACCCGCTGGGGCGCTTCCCTGAGCGATTTGCCGATGGCCCCCCGGACTTGTGCCGGAGACCGCCCCTGGGCGATCTCTTGGTCTGTTCGGGGGGTCTTTTTTTCCGCTGTGCGCTTCTCCGCCCGCGCC
>CALQKQ020000178.1 GCA_943331195.2 Akkermansia muciniphila
ATGTGGGGGCGCAGCTGGGAGGGGCGGGGGGAGCTGTTTTGCTCTATCAGGTGTTGGGGAGCCCGCTGCGGGGGGCGGGGGAGCTGCCGGGGCCTTGGTTTCGGGCTTTTTTGGGCGAGACCTGCTTTACCTTTTTCGCGGCTTTTACGTATTTGCACGTGCGCACGGCGCGGCAGCAATTGGGCAATGGCTATTTCGCGGCGGCGCAGGGATTGGTGCACTTCGCGGGAGCTCGCGCCATGGGCCATTTGTCGGGGGGGGCCTGCAATCCGGCTTTGGGTTTGGCCTTGGTGTTGGGAGGGCGGGTCCCGGCGGGGCTGTTGCTGGGCTATGTCCTGGCGGGTTTGCTGGGGGGGGTGGCGGCGGCGGTGGGGTATCGCTTGCTCAATCCCAATGATTGACCTGGCGGCGGGGGCGATCTTGCGCCAAGTTCGGGTTTTTACCGACTCTTGTTATGGCCCTTTCTCACTACACTTGGAGCACTCACTTCCTCACTCTCTTTGCCGCCTGTAGCGCCCGCTTTGAGCGGGGCGACACCGATTTTTCGGGTTATTACGGCGCGGAGGACTTGGCTTTTTTGAGTTCGATTGGCTGCAAGCCGCGGGAGTTTTTTGATTTTGTGGAAGACCAGGCCAACTATGGCGATCCGAGGGCGGAGGTGGCTTTGTTGATCGCTGCGGTGCGGCGAGATTATTTGTTGGTGATGCAGCACGGCCAGTTGAGTGCTAGGGAGACGACGCCGGACCAATTGCCGCCCAAGGTGGAGGCGGTGGAGGGGATCCCGTGGTTGCCGCGGCTGATCGCCAAAGCGCGGCTCAAGTTGAAGGGGGAAATGGATCCGGAAATCATGTATGGCTGCGGGGGAGACCGGCAATTCTTCATCAAATATGATATCCACCCTGCGGATTTTTTGAGGACGGTGTGGGCGGCGGGGGACGACGATGCCCGGATCATCGCCCATGTGAAAAGGCAGGCCGGGGGCTGAGGGCGGGGCGGGTTGGCCCGGCGGGAAAAAAGGCGGTGGCCGAGCGGCGCAGATGAGGCGTTTATTGGGTCGACGCTTATTTTGTTTATGAAATCTACCTTGCCTTGCCAAAGTCTCTATGGATTGCCCGAAGCTGCTGGCTTGGGGTCGCTGGCCTCCCTGGCCGAACCGGGGTTGGGAGTGAATGCGTGCGTGGATCGCTTAAAGCGCTATCACTATGCGCTGCAGCGCACCTGGCGGCTGTTGTTGGCGCGGCTGACAGCGGAGCCGATCTATGAGTTAAAGATGGCGTGGAGTTTGCATGCGCACCTGGCGGCGGAGCATGTCAGCAGCCTGCGGGAGCGGGTGGCGGAGATGCGGCATCCGCCGCTGGGCTTGGAGAAGATTCCGCACGAGGGCTTGCGTCTGTTGTTTGATGAAATCCAGGCGGCGCCGACGGCGGCGGACCTGATTCACGGCCTTTATGCGGTGGCTCTGCCAGCGCTGCGCGCCGCCTGCGCCGAGCACCTGGCGGAGACCAATCGCCTGGCGGATGCGCCGACCTGCCGCCTTTTGAAATTTGCCCTGCTGGAGTTAGATGAAATGCTAGAATGGGGCGAGGCGGCGCTGGCTTCGGGATTGCCCGTGGCCTTGCCGCCGCGCGGGGGAGCGGAGTGGACGGCGTTGTTGCAGCAGTGTTTGGCGGCGGCGGGGGGATTGTCGGGAGCGGCGGAAGCGGCGGGCGAGGTGCCGGGGCCGCACTTTTCGGCGGGTCCATGGAAGTATGATAAGGTGCCGCAGCGCGATGGGCGTTTTCCGGACCCTTACAACATGGGGGTTCACGCCGAGGCCTTTCTTTATGATGAGCACTTTCCGGCGCGGGCCAAGACGCTGATGATGTATTACAAGCGGCTGCGGGAGATCGATGTGCCGGAGATGATGGCGAGCATCCTGACGGAAATGGGGGATAAGCCGTGGGGGTTTTACCGGGATTTGACGCGCCAGCTGTGGGATGAGGCGCGGCACGCCATGATGGGCGAGGTGGGGTTTGTGGCCCAGGGGATCGACTGGTCGCGCTATGTCATGGTGAACTTCACGTGGTCCAAGGGGCTCAATGAGCAACTGACGCCGCAGGAGCGCCACGCGGTGCTCTGGTTTATTGAGCAGGGGCTGATGAACAAGACGGGCAAGCGCTTTGAGTGGGAGGTGGGCACGGCTTCGGGCGATGTTCTCGCGGAATTATTCCAGGATTATGATTGGGCGGACGAGGTGCTGCACGCGCGGATTGGGCGGGATTGGTTTGTGAAGGATTTTGATAACGATCCGCATCGGGCGGCGGCCTATGGCAGCGCCTGCTGGAGCAAGGTGGTGAGCGATTGGGAGCAGTTGCGCCGGGATGGGCTGACGGAACACCGCAATTGGTGGCCGGGGCTCTATGGGGAGTTTTGTCGGGTGCGGGGGGAAACGCCTGATCCGGCGGTTTTGGCCTTTGCGACGACCTATGAGGAAACGCGGGCGGATTTGAATCGGATTTCGGCCTCTGGTTAGAGTGGTGGTTTTTCTAGCTTTTTATGCAATTACATCAGATGAAGCGCTTGGGGGTGGCGCTGGCGCTTTGGGCTGGGCTTTCGTTTTCCGCGCTGGCGGAGGAAGCTCTGCGATCGGCTAAAAGTCTTTGGGATGTGGCCGCGCTGCAGGCGGTGCCGCTGGAAGTGGAGTATGGCGAGGCGGTGGGATTGACGCGGCCGGTGTGGTATGCGGGGCCGTCATATCAGGGGCGGGCGACGCGGGTGTTTGCTTGGCTGGGAGAGCCTAAGGGGGAGGTTGCGGGCAAGCGGCCGGCGGTGCTTTTAGTTCACGGGGGCGGCGGGCAGGCGTTTCAGGAATGGGCGCGGCACTGGGCGGAGCGGGGCTATGTGGCCTTGGCGATGGACACGGCGGGGCAGGGTCCGGAGGGGAAGCGGCATCCTCAAGGGGGGCCGGGCCAGGGGGACGAGACCAAGTTTTTGCCACTGGAGGAGGCGGGGGCCAAGGAGAGTTGGACCTACCATGCGGTGGCGGCGGTGTTGCGGGGCCATGCTTTGCTGGCGGCGCGGTCGGAGGTGGATGCGGAGCGCATCGGGATCACGGGGATCAGCTGGGGCGGGTATCTAACGTGTTTGGTGGCGGGGCTGGATGCGCGGCTGAAGGCGGCGGTGCCGGTTTACGGTTGTGGCTTTTTGGGAGATAACAGTTATTGGAGGGATCGCTCCCTGGCGGCTTTGCCGTTGGAGGCGCGGGAGCGTTGGCTGCGTTTATTTGATCCTGCGCAGGTGATAGGGGAGGCGCGAGGGGCGGTGATGTTGGTGAATGGGATGCACGACTTTGCCTATCCGCCGGACAGCCATGGGAAAACCGGTCGCCTGGTGCCGGAGGCGCGCCGCCAGTGGTCGCTGCGGGCGGACATGGCGCACGGGCATATCTGGACCTTTCCGGAGGTGGATGCCTTTTTGGATGAGCATTTGCGGCCGGGCTCGGTTCCGCTCGTGCGGCTGGGGGAGCTTCGCCAGGAAGGGGATGTGGTATCGGTGGCGGTGCGGCCGGGCACGGCGGCGACGCGGGGGGCGCTGCATTTTACGGCAGACACGGGGGCCTGGCAAAACCGGCGCTGGGAGACCCGCCCGGCGACGGTGAGCGGGTCGGAACTAACGGCGAATTTGCCGGCGGTTCGGCCCCTGGCTTATTTTATGGAAGCGGTGGATGCGCGGGGCCTGATCAGCAGCAGCGACTGCCAAGAAGTGGGCGCGGGAGCCAATACCGCGACCTTGCCGCGCGACCGCTTGGAGGAGGATTTTTATGATTGGAATCAGCGGCATGAGGCGGTGAAAAAGGCGGGGGTGGCGGCTCCGCCGGAGCTGGTTTTTGTGGGCGATTCCATCACTCATTTGTGGGGCGGTGCGCCGGATGAGCCGCGGGGGAATCGGGGGCGGGAGGCCTGGGATCGCTTGGTGGCGGGGCGGGCGGCGCTCAATGTGGGTTTTGGCTGGGATCGCACGCAGAATGTGTTGTGGCGGATGGATCACGGGGAGTTGGAGGGGCTGCGGCCGAAGCACGTGGTGGTCTTGATTGGGACGAACAATCTGGTGGGGACGGCGCAGGCGCGGGAGAACACGGCGGCGGAGATTGCGGAAGGGATTGGGGCGGTGGTGCGGCGGGTGCAGGCGAAGTGTCCGGGGGCGCGAGTGGTGCTGATGGCCTTGCTGCCGCGAGGGGCGGGGCCGCAGGATGCGATGCGGGCGCGGGTGGCGGCGGTCAATGCGCGGTTGCCAGCGGTGGCCAAGGAGACGGGAGCGGTTTTGTTAGATATCGGGGCTCGGCTTTGCGAGGCTGATGGCTCGATTTCGCAAGAGATGATGCCGGACGGGCTGCATCCGGGGGCGCGGGGCTATGCGGTTTGGGCGGAGGCCTTGGCCCCCTTGTTGGGGAAGTGAGGGGGTAAGCGGTCCCTTGCGCCGGGCGGTGCGGGCGGCATGATGGGGGGATGAGCGAACCTTTGAAAATACTGGTGACGGGCTGCCGTGGGCGGATGGGCGAAGCTGTGGCGCGCTGCGCAGGGGCGGATGGGGACGTGGTAGTGTCGGGTCGGATTGATGCGGGGGACGACTTATTGACGGCATTGGCGGGCTGCGATGCGGTGGTGGATTTCAGTCACCACAGTTTTACGCGGGAGTTGGTGGCGGCGTGCCGGGCGCAGGGAAAGCTGCTGGTGATTGGCACGACGGGATTGAGTGAGGAAACTGAGGCCTTCATCCGGGAGACGGCGACGGCGCTGCCGATGGTGTTTGCGCCGAATTATTCGGTGGGGGTGAACACCTTGTTTTGGCTGACGCGCAAGGCCACCGAGATCCTCGGAGCGGACTTCGACTTAGAAGTGGTGGAGATGCACCACAACAAGAAGATCGATTCGCCTAGCGGCACGGCGCGGCGCCTGGGGGAGATCCTTTGCGAAGTGGAAAATCTTTCTTACGCCAGCGATGTGCGGCACGGTCGCTTGGGCAATGTGGGGGCGCGCAGCAAGCGGGAGGTGGGGATGCATGCGGTGCGCGGTGGCGATGTGGTGGGCGACCACACCGTGATTTATGCGGCGCAGGGTGAGCGGGTGGAGTTGACGCACAAGGCGAGCAGTCGGGATACCTTTGCCCAGGGAGCGATCCGGGCGGCGAAGTGGCTGCGAGGGCGGGAGGCGGGGCTTTACGACATGCAAGACGTGCTGGGCTTGCGCTGAAGCGCGGGCGGCTCGGACTTGGGGGGCAGGGAACCTTCACGAGGACAGATATTTATTCACATGAAATGCGCGCCTGGGGAAACCCTGACAGATTATGGAATTGCCCTGGGGTCGAATGTGGGAGACCGGCTGAGTCATTTGTTGACGGCGCTGGGGGCCCTGGCGGAGTTGGGGGAGATCCGGGCGGTATCCGCCGCCTATCAGACGGCACCGGTGGATTGTGAGGGAGGGGCCCCGCCTTTTTTGAATGCGGTGGCGGAGTTGCGCAGCGCCTGGGGCGCGGAGGCCTTGTGGGAGCGCTTGCGGGAGATTGAGCGCGGGCTGGGGCGGCCGGAACGGCGGCCGCAAAACGCGCCGCGTCCGATCGATTTGGATATTCTGTATGCGGGGAAGCAGGTGTGGCGCAGCGAGGCCTTGACGGTGCCGCATCCTCGGCTGCAGGGGCGGCGCTTTGTGTTGGAGCCGCTGGCGGCGATTCGGCCAGATCTGGTGTTGCCGGGGTTTGCGGTTGATGTCAGGACGCTGCTTGCGGAGTTAGTTAGCGATGAGCCGCCCTTGCTGCGCTATGCGGATTTGGGGGCGGCGGTGGGGCGACGGGGTTTGGCGGAGAGCTGGGCGGCGGTGGCGGCGCTCAAGCCTGCGGGGCGCAAGCTGGTGTGCCTCACGGCGGGGGATTATGCGACGGCGCGTTTGCTCGATGAAGGCGGGGTGGATGTGGTGTTGGCGGGGGACAGCTTGGGAATGGTACTACTAGGTTATCAGGATACCGTGGAGGTGACCTTGGCGGAGATGGTGCAGCACACTCGAGCGGTGCGGCGGGGGGTGAAGCGGGCTCCGCTGTTAGGTGATTTGCCGTTTGGGACTTATGCAACGCCGGAGCTGGCGGTGGCGAGCGCGCGGGCCTTGGTGCAGGCGGGGGCGGATGGGGTCAAGCTGGAGGGCGGGGTGGCGATGTTGCCGCAGGTGCGGGCGATTTTAGCGGCGGGGATTCCGGTGGTGGGGCACATCGGGATGCTCCCGCAAAGTGTGCGGGAGGAAGGGGGCTATAAAAAGAAGGGGCGGACCGAGGCGGCGGCGGCGGGGTTGCTCGCGGATGCCCGGGCTTTGGATGAGGCCGGGGTGGAGGCGATTGTTTTGGAAGGGGTGGTGGCGGCGGTGGCGGCGGCGATTTCTCAGGAGGTGAGTTGTCCCACGATTGGGATTGGGGCGGGGCCGGACTGCGACGGACAGGTGTTAGTGACGGCGGATTTGGTGGGGGCGTTTCCGTGGTTTCGGCCGCCCTTTGCGCAGGCGCGCGGCGATGTGGCGGGGGTGATTCGAAAGGCGGTGGCGGAGTTTGCGGAAGACGTTAGGGGTTGATAGGGAGGGGAGGATTTAGCGCGGGGCGCGATACTGGTTTGGCGGGGCTTAGACTTCGAAGCAGCAGGTGAATTCCTGACGGTTGTAGGTGAGGTGGGTGAGGGCGATGAGGTGGAGGTGGGCGGAGGCGGCCTCGCGGAGGGTGAGGCGGATGGTTTCTTGGACGGCGGCGCAGGTGGTGGCGCCGGGGGTTTTGAGAGTGAAGACGATGAGGGCGCCGGGGCGGAGGAATCGGGTGAGGCGGATGACTTGATGGAGGGCGTGGCGGGCGTCGCCGTTCATGTCGCAGAGGAGGGCGTCGTAGGTGGTGGCGGGGGGCGGGCGGAAGGTGGTGACGTCGGTTTTGGTAAAGGTGAGGGCGGGGTGGCCCTGGAGGCGTGGGTCGAGGGGGGCGCGGTCGAGGGCGGTGACGCGGTAGCCGCGCTCGAGCAGTTCTGAGGTCATGCCGCCGGGGCTGGCGCCGAGTTCGAGCCAATGGGAGTCGGGGGGAAGGGGAGGGCGGTGGAGTTTGAGGTAGTGGAGGGCTTCGGCGATTTTGGCTCCGGCGCGGCTGATGGTGGCGGCGGCGCCCTGGCTAACAAATTTCGTGCCACCGGGGTGGAAGCCGTTGCTGAGGCGGGGGGATTGGAGGCCGGCGAAGAGGCCTTCTTTGCCGACGAGGGCGAAGAGGGTAGGGAGGTTAGGGTCTTGGGAATCGGCGGGGGCGGC
>CALQKQ020000179.1 GCA_943331195.2 Akkermansia muciniphila
GCGGGACGCGGCGAATTGGCGCAGCAGTTGGGCATCAGAGACGGTCTCCATCACGAAGGGAGTCGGACACAACTTGAGGAAGCGAACAAGTCTTTTCGTGGAAAGGGGATTTTAGCTTCAAGAGGAAAGCTGGTCAGGGGCGGAGTTGGCCGGGTTGGTGAGGTTTCAGGGCTGGAGTGGGCTTTTAACATGCAGGGTTTTATGGAGGGATGGGAGGAATGGGAAGGATGGGAAGGATGGGAAGGATGGGAGGGATGGGAGGGGGAAGAATTCGGGGGGCTTTGGGCGGTTGTGATTGACCTGCGAAAATGGGAGCCCCTAAGGTGATGGGGATGAGGCCTTTTTTAAAACAAATCCTGCAGACCCTGCCGTTGGGCGCGGTGGCGATGGCGGCCCCGGCGGGGGAAACCGAGGTGCGGACGATTCATGGGCAAGCTAGCGCCGTGGTGGCCAGCGCGCAGGTGGAGCTGGCGGTGACGCTGCTTGGAGGGCATATGGCTCCGGTGACGTTTTTCCGGGACAGCGCGGGGCCGGTGCGTCCTTATCATGTGACGCCATGGCAGGACGAGCCGGCGACGGAGATGCCGGCTGCGGTGCTGACTCCGCTGCGGGGGGATTTTTTCTGTTTGCCGTTTGGAGGGAACGCGGAGGAGGGCGGAGGAGAGAAACATCCGCCGCACGGGGAGATCGCTGGGGCCCCCTGGACGTTGTTGGGTTCTAACAAGCAGGGGCGGGTGAGCACGTTGCGCCTCACCTGCGAAACGAAGGTGCGTAAAGGACGGGTGACCAAGGAGTTATCGCTGGTGGAAGGGGAGAATGTGATTTACTCGCGGCACCGCATTGAGGGGTTTGCGGGGCGGGCACCGCTGGGCCATCACGCGACCCTAGCGATGCCTGAGAAGGAGGGTTCGGTGCGCATCAGCAGCAGTGCGATGCGTTTTGGGATGACCTGTCCTGGTCTTTTCAGCGATCCGGCGAAGGGAGAATACCAGGCGCTGCAGCCGGGGCAGCGATGGGACAAATTGAGTGAGGTGCCGATGGCGTGGAAGGATGTGCCAGCGGCGGACTTGACGCGATTGCCGGCGCGGCGGGGTTTTGCAGATTTGGTGCAGATCGTCAATGAGCCGTGGGAGAAGACGGGCGGCCCGGCTTGGGTTACGGCGACGATGGCGGAGTCGGGCTATCTGTGGTTTGCGCTGAAGAATCCTGCCGTGCTCAACAGCACGGTGCTGTGGCTGGAAAATCACGGCCGCTATGGACATCCTTGGAAGGGGCGCAATAACTGTTTGGGGATAGAAGATGTGACGGCCTATTTTGCAGAAGGTTTGGCGGCATCGACGGCGGATAATCTGTTGACGCAGGAAGGGGTGGCGACGTCGCTAGTGCTGCGCGCGGAGGAGGCCACGGTAGTGGACTACATCCAAGGGGTGGTCAAAGTTCCGCCAGGTTTTGCGACGGTACAAACCCTGGAATTTAAGCCTGCCTCGGTGACCTTTATCGCTCCTGACGGGCAGCGGGTCAGCGCTGCGGTGCAGCATGAATTTCTCAAAACTGGCCAGTTGCGCTGAGGCTGAGCCTCCCTCTTTTTTATCACTCTTATGAATCGCAAGAATTTTCTGTTTCTCGCCTGCGGTGTTGGGCTGTTGAGTGGCTGTCACAAAGCTGACGATGGCGCGGCACCGGTTTTGGGGGGTGAGGTGAAGAGCCGGGGGCTGATTGGGGTTTCCTTGCTGACCTTGGACAATCCCTTTTTCAAGGTGATCGGGGACACGATTTCCGCTGAGGGAGGCAAGTTAGGGTATCAAACGGTGGTGGTCAGCGGGGACCGGGACGTGGCGAAGCAGGGGAATCAGATTAAGGATTTTATTGTGAAGAAGGTGAGTGCGATTGTGTTGAGTCCCTGCGATTCGAAGTCGATCATTCCGGTGATCCAGGAGGCGAATGCGGCGGGGATTCCGGTGTTTACGGTGGACATTCCCTGCCATGAGCCTGGGGTGACGATTGTGACGCAGGTGGCGACGGACAACTATGGGGGAGGGAAGGAGGCGGGGCGGGCCATGATTGAGGCGCTGGGAGAGGCTGGGGGGAAGATAGCGATCTTGCATTTGAAGCAGGCGGAGTCGTGTTTGTTGCGGGTGAAGGGGTTTCGCGAAGTGATTGCGGAGCACAATGCGGGGGGGAAGGGGATGGTGGAGATTGTGACGGAGTTAGAAAGTGGCGGGGCCAAGGATTTGGGCTACAAGGCGGCGGAGGATGCGGTGCAGGCGCATGGGGATTTGCGGGGGATTTTTGCGATCAACGATCCGGCGGCGCTGGGAGCGCGGGCGGCCTTGGAGAAGGCGGGCAAGGCGGAGCAGATCCGCATTGTGGGGTTCGATGGGCAGCCGGAAGGCAAGCTGGCGATCAAGGAGGGGCGGATTTATGCGGATCCGATTCAGTTTCCTGACAAGATGGGAGCGCAGATCGTGGAGGCGATCGTGAAGCATTCCAAGGGGGAGAGCTTGCCGGCGCAGATATTGATCCCGACGAGCCTTTACCGCCAGGCGGACGCCATGAAGGATGCTTCGCTACAATAAGTTATGAGTGCCGGTCCCTTTTTGCAGGAGTTGGTGGGGTCGATGTCGCAGGGGGCGGCGGGGAACCCGACGGTGGCGATGATTGAGGCGGCCATGGCGCACCATGGGTTGGGCTGGCGGTATGTGAACATGGAAGTGGCACCGGAGGCGTTAGAGGACGCGGTGCGGGGGGCGCGGGCGATGGGATTTCGGGGGTTCAATTGCAGCCTGCCGCACAAAGTTAGGGTGATTCCCTATCTTGATGGCTTGGGGGAATCGGCGGCGCTGATGGGGGCGGTGAATTGCGTGGTGCGGCGGGGGGATCGGTTGGTGGGGGAGAACACGGATGGGAAGGGATTTCTCAAGTCGCTGGAGGGGGTGATCGAGGTGCGTGGTGCGGCGGTGGTGTTGTTTGGGGCTGGAGGGGCGGCGCGGGCGATTGCGGTGGAGTTGGCTTTAGCTGGGGTGAGGCGGCTGACGGTGGTGAATCGGAGTGCGGCGCGGGGGGCGGAGTTGGTGGCCTTGTTGCGGGGGGTGCCGCTGGGGGTGGAGGCGGAGTTGGTAGTGGCAGAGGGCGATTATGTGGTGGGGGAAGATGTGGGGTTGGTGATCAATGGGACGTCGGTGGGGCTGTACGATGCGGAGGCGCGGGTGGCGGTGGCGGAGGACAGTTTGCGGCCGGGGATGGTGGTGGCGGATGTGGTGTTCAATCCGGTGCGCACGCGGTTATTGGAGGCGGCGGCGGCGCGGGGATGTCGGACCGTGGATGGGCTAGGGATGCTAGTGAATCAGGGGATTTTAGGTTTGCAGTATTGGACTGGGGTGGAAGCGGAGGCGGCGGTGATGCGCCGAGCACTTGAAGCGGCGATGGGCGTATGAGCGGGGGGGGGCCGTTATTGGTGATGCGGGGGATGGTGAAATCGTTCCCCGGGGTACAGGCGCTGCGGGGGGTGGACTTGACCCTAGCGAAGGGAGAAGTGCTGGCTTTGCTGGGGGAAAATGGGGCGGGGAAGAGCACCTTGATGCGGATCTTGGGCGGGGCGCAGGTGGCGGATGGGGGGGTGGTGGAAATGGAGGGGCGGGCGGTGGATTTAGGGACGCCGCAGGCTTCGCGGGAGGCGGGGGTGGCGGTGATTTATCAGGAATTCCATTTGGTGCCGGGGTTGAACGCGGTGGAGAATCTTTTTTTGGGGAGGGAGGTGACGCGGGCGGGGTGGTTGTCGCGGCGGAGCGAGCGGGAGGAGGCGGCGGCGCTGTTTGCGCGCTTGGGGGTGGCGTTGGATTTGGAAGTGCCGTGTCGGGAGTTGAGCACGGCGCAGCAGCAATTAGTGGAAATAGCAAAGGCCTTGGCGCTGCAGGCGCGAGTGTTAGTGATGGATGAGCCCAGCGCGGCGCTGACGAATCATGAGGTGGAGCACTTGTTTGGCATCGTGCGGGAGTTGCGGGCCCAGGGGATTGGGATCATTTACATTAGCCACCGCTTGGAGGAAATCGCGCGCTTGGCGGATCGGGTGATGATATTGCGGGATGGGGCCAAGGTGGGGGAGTGGCCGGCGGCGGAGATGTCGCGGCGGGAGATGATTGAGCGGATGGTGGGGAGGGACATGGTGGATGAGTTTCCGCCGCGGGCCACGGTGCCTGGAGAGGTGAGGTTAGAAGTGCGCGACTTGCGGCGGGGGCGGGCGGTGCGGGGGGTATCGTTTGCGATTCGGCGCGGGGAGATTTTGGGATTGGCGGGCTTGGTGGGGGCGGGGCGGACGGAGACGGCGCGGCTGTTATTTGGGGCGGATGAGCGGGAGGGCGGGGAGATTTGGTTGGACGGAAAGCGCTTGGAGATTGATTCCCCGGGAGCGGCGATTGCCTGCGGGCTGGGCTTGTTGCCGGAGGATCGGAAGGTGCAGGGCTTGGTGTTGCAGCATTCGGTGCGGGAGAATTTTGGCTTGCCCAATTTGTCGTGGTTGGCGCCGCGGGGCTGGGTGCGGCGGGGCGAGGAGCGGCGCGCCTTTGGCCAGTATGTGGAGCAGCTGCGCATTCGGGTGCCGCACCAGGAGGTGCGGGCGGGGCATTTGTCAGGGGGAAACCAGCAAAAGGTGGTGTTAGCGAAATGGTTGGCGCGGCGCTGCGAGGTGTTGATTTTTGATGAACCGACCCGGGGGATTGATGCGGGGGCCAAATACGAGATTTATGGGCTGATGAATGAGCTGGCGGCCCAGGGCAAGGCTATCCTGATGATCAGCTCGGAGTTGCCCGAGGTGCTGGGGATGTCGGATCGGGTGTTAGTGATGCAGCAGGGGCGGGTGACGGGGGAGATCGCGGACGCCCGGCGGGCGAGTCCGGAGGAGCTGATGCAACTGGCGTTTTCTTGAAGCTATGAAGATTTTTTTGCAAAAAGCGGCGGCCCATTATGGGATGATAGGAGTGCTGTTGTTGTTGTGCGTTTTTTTTAGCGCGGTGACCTACAGCGACCAATCACCGGCTGGGGCCGCAGGGGCGGCGCAGGTGGCGGCGGAGGTGGGTGGGATGGGGGGAGCGCCGCAGGTGCTGCTGGTGTCGAGCGCTCAGCCTGGCGACGCGGCGTTTGCGGCGGCCTTGGCGCGGGAGTTGCCGGGGCGGGGGGCGCGGGTGGTGGCGGCGGTGAGCGGCGAGCCTCAGGCGGCGCGGGAAGCGCTGCGGCAGCTGGTGGCGGATGGCGTTAGGCTGGACGCGATTGCTTGCACGCAGACGGCGGGGGCTTGGCTGCTTTTTGCGGATCTGGCGGCGGACTTTCCGGAGTTGGGGAGGCCGCGTTTGGTCACGCCGCGGAGCTATCGGTGGCCGAATTTTTTGAAAACGGAAAACCTGTTGAACATTGCCAATCAGATCGCGGTGATTGCGATCATGGCGATTGGGATGACCTTGGTGATTGTGACGGGGGGGATCGATTTGTCGGTGGGGAGTTTGTTGGCGTTGGCGGCGGTGTTGGTGGCGCGGTTGATCCGGGACTATGCGGGGGGGGTGGCGGCCACGGCGTGGGGGATGGGCTTAGCGGGTATGGCGGCGGTGGCGGCCTGCGGGGTGGCGGGAGCTTTTTCGGGGGTGATGGTGACGCGCTTTCGCATCCCGCCGTTTATTGTGACTCTGGCAATGATGTTAGTGGCGAGCGGAATGGCTTTTATTTTGGCGGAGGGGCAATCGATCTATCAGTTGCCGGACGGTTTCATTTGGTTGGGACGGGGGGCGAGTTTTGGTGGGGTGCCGAACGCGGTGGTGCTGATGGTGGTGCTCTATGGCTTGGCGCATGTGGGGATGTCGCGGATGAGCGCGGGGCGCTATTTGTATGCGGTGGGGGGGAACCGGGAAGCGGCGCGGCTGGCGGGCGTGCCGCTGACGGGGGTGTTGCTCGGTGCTTACACGGTGAGCGGGCTGCTGGCGGGCGTGGGCGGGGTGATCATGGCTTCGCAGCTGAAGAGCGGGTCGGCGACGTATGGAAACATGTATGAGCTTTATGTGATCGCGGCGGTGGTGGTGGGCGGGACGAGTCTGAGCGGGGGCGAGGGGAAAATGTCGGGCACCTTGATTGGGGCTTTCACCATCGCGGTGATCCAGAATGGGATGAACCTGACGAACGTGGAGAGCTACACGCAGAAAGTGGTGTTGGGCCTGGTGATCTTGGGGGCGGTGATGTTAGACAAAATGCGCCAGGCGCGCTGAGGTGGACAGGTGGTGGCGGCGCTTTTCCGAGTGTCTTGCGGACATGGGGCCGGGCCCTTTTAGAACTTGAGGACCAAGGCGGAGGTGAAGCCGTGCATGGAGCCGGGGTCGAGCTTCAAACCGAAGACTTCGGAGTCGCCGAAGCTGTGAAAATTGTAGCCGACGCGCAAGCCCACCGCTGGGGTAAAGTCGAACTGCAAGCCCGCGCCGAGGCCGAGGGCGAGGACCCAGTCGCTCTCGTCGAAGCGGCTATTGATCGAGAAATCTTGGCCGCCGATGCTGCCTTTGACGCGGGCGTCTCCGGAAACCTTGAGGTTGGCGGAGCCCACGGAGCCTTCGCCGTAGACTTTGACGAGGTCGGTTCCTAGCGGAAAAAGCAAGCGGGCTACGGCGGTGCCTTCGAAGAGGCCGAGGTCGGAGCTGTCGTTGGAGTCGCGGAGGGATCCGGCGGACTGGAGGCCGTCGATGTAGTTGGCGCGGACGCCAAAGAAGAGGTTCACGGGCTGAGATTGGGCGAGGAAACCCACTTCGGCTTCGAGGCCATAGCCGATTTGTTCGTCGTAGGAGGTGCTGCTGAAGGCGCCGCCGCCGACGCCGATTTGCAGGTCGGCGGAGGCCGTGCCCATGGCGAGCGAGGAAAGCAAGGTCAGCAAGGGGCGCGGGGAGAAGCGTTTCATGATGTCGAGACTTTGGTTAGAGGGGTCGCCGAGATAAGCGGCGCCGTCGGCCAGGGTGGCGTAGGCGGCGGCGGCCCCGATTCCGCTGGCCACCTCGGCCTGCGCCGGGCCCGGCGAGAGCAGGGAAGTGAGCAGGAGAGCGAACAGCGGGAGTCGGCGCAGCATTATAAAGAAACCCTGATTTTCTTTTTTTATAAAGGAAATGGCGGAGGGTGTCAAAGCATTAAAGACGTGCCTGCAAAAACGCAGGGGCGGATTTTTGCGAGATTTTCGGAGGGCCGAGCGGTTTTCATTTTCTAACTTAAAAAGTGACATGCGGCGGTTTTTCGCCTTTTTCTCATCGGAATGGAAGGTTCTTGCGGTCTGGGGA
>CALQKQ020000180.1 GCA_943331195.2 Akkermansia muciniphila
GCGTCCCGCTCTGGGTCCGATAACGAATCAGACCGGGACGGTCTGGCTACCTTGGGCGGCCGAAGGCTGCGCTGAATGGCTGGGCGAGTTGCGGCGCGGGCAGGCACTTGAGGACGGTGCGGCGGAAAACGGCCTGCCAGCCTTCACTGAGGATGCGCGTCGCGGAGGGATTGAGTTCGGTGTAAATCCAGTGCGCCTCGGAATCGTCGAGGAGCCTGTTTTGCGGGAGGTCGCCAGAGGTGATGTAGTGGCGCATTTTTCGACGCAAGTGATTGATGCCCAACTGCATACGATACCATTAGATTCGCAATAACATTCGTTGACTTTTTAAGGTCACATCTAAATAGAAAAATTAGGCATTAAATCTCTATTAACGATTGCTTGGTAAACTGTATTGTTCGCATAATTTGGGGTAATTTGCTTTGTAGCTTTTTCTGAAACCTACCTAAACCTGAAAACTTCAAATGGATAAAAAAATCTGTTCTAAAAACTTTGAAATCTATATGTTCTGGTTAGCCAGAGCTCCGGATCAACCATTGGAAAATTCTCATGATATCGCAAGGAGTGTTTATATGTTACATTATAATTTTCATCGACCGCCTCGCTCCCTGTGTCCATTAGCATAAAAAACGAGATACAATAGACAGCAATCAAAACACCGAATACTTTTATCATTTTCATTTTTGTTTGATTTACTGGTTTTGGTACATTTAGCGTAAGCCGGATATTTTTTAAGTGCGAATAAATAGCCCCCAGGGACCGCCTCCCTACCAGTTTCAGGAGCTTTGTCAATTCATCTCATGATCGCTACAAAGACTTGACCGCAAAAAGTCCCCGAATGTTATGACAGGCTTTAAAAGATGTCACATAGTTGATCATGAACTACTTGCGTCGAAAAATACACCACCACATCACCCCTGCCGACCTCCCGCAAAACCTCCTCTTCGACGATTTCGCAGCGCAGTGGATTTACCCCCTCGCTCCCTCGGCGCGGCGCATCCTCAGCGAAGGCTGACGACCATGGCGCTGACATCTTCGGCACCGTCACTTCCACCCTCGTCCAGGCAGTAGCCAGACCGTCCCGGTCTGATCCATGATCGGACCCAGAGCGGGACGCTCTGGCTACATCCCCATCCAACATTTGTCAGCGATCACTCAAAGTGCCCCACTTTCGGAGGTAACACCGCACCCATCCCGCAGCACTAGGAGGCGGCGCCCCGTTGAGGGCACGAACTTCCGCTCCATCAGACGGCCTCCAACCAGCCTCCACCTCAATTTAACGATTTCGGGGATACTTCCCCCGCCGCCCTCAGGGCAGCGGAAAGTGCCGGTTGATCTCCGCCGCCCACTGCCGCGTTTCTTCGAGCACCGCGTGATCTCCCAAATGGGACAGCACCCGGTGAATCGCGTCGGCGATCTGTTCCATCTCCGCTTCCTTCATCCCCCGAGTCGTCACCGCCGGGGTGCCAATCCGAATCCCGCTAGGCCGGAAGGGACTAGCGGTATCAAAGGGAATGCTATTCTTGTTCACGGTGATGCCCGCCTCGTCGAGGGTCTCCTGCGCTGTCTTGCCGTCGAGGCCCTGCGGCCGCAGATCAATCAGCATCACGTGGTTGTCCGTGCCCCCCGAGGAAACCGTATAGCCGTGCTGCACCATGCGCCCCGCTAGGGCCTGCGCATTTTTCACGATCTGCGCCTGGTATTCCTTATAGCCGGGCTGGAGCGCCTCGTGGAAACACACCGCCTTGGCCGCGATCACATGCATCAAGGGACCGCCCTGCACCCCAGGAAACACCTGGGCATCAATCTTCTTGGCGTGCTCCGCCTTGCAAAGAATAATCCCCCCGCGCGGCCCCCGCAGGCTCTTGTGCGTGGTGCTCGTGACAAAATCCGCATACGGCACCGGACTCGGGTGCACCCCCGCCGCCACCAGGCCCGCGATGTGCGCCATGTCCACAAAGAGATAGGCCCCCACGCTCTGCGCAATCTCCGCCATCCGCGCAAAATCAATCACCCGCGGGTAAGCACTCGCCCCCGCCGTGATCATCTTCGGCCGCAAGGCCAGCGCCGTCTCCGCCAATTGATCGTAGTCAATCCGTCCATCCTTCTCGCTCACCCCATAGTGCGTCACGCTATAAAACTTGCCCGAAAAATTCGCCGGATGCCCATGCGTCAAGTGCCCGCCATGGGCCAAGTTCATCGTGAGAATCTTGTCGCCAGGATCCAGAAAAGCAAAATAAACCGCCGCATTGGCCTGGCTCCCCGAGTGCGGCTGCACGTTGGCGTGCTCCGCCCCAAACAACTGCTTGACCCGGTCGATCGCCAACTGCTCCACCACATCCACGTTTTCACAGCCTCCATACCAGCGCTTCCCCGGGTAGCCTTCCGCATACTTATTCGTCAAACAACTGCCCTGGGCCTCCCGCACCGCCTGACTAGCGAAATTTTCGCTAGCGATCAATTCAATGAAATTCTGCTGACGCACCGCCTCCTTGCTAATGCTCGTGGCGATTTCCGGATCCACCCCCGCGATCCCCGGATTCAGCTTGGCCACCCGGTTCTGGTGACGCCCCCCCTCGCACTCCGTGGCCAAGAAAAGCTCCGCCATGCGCAGCGCCGCCGCCTCGTCCGTGGAACCGGCGAAAACCATCACGTTCGCGTGATTGTGTTTGCGCGTTTGCACCGCCGTGACCTCATCGTGCAGCAGCGCCGCCATGATTCCCGGATGCCGGTTCGCCGCAATGCTCATCCCCACTCCCGTGGTACACACTAACAGCCCCGCGTCGTAGGCGCCCGCCAACACCGCCTGCGCCACCGTCTTGGCATAGTCCGGATAGTCCACGCTATCCCGCTGGTGCGTCCCGATGTCCTCCACCTCATGGCCCTGGGCGCGCAGGCCCTTCACCAAGGCATCCTTCAACGCCAATCCCCCGTGGTCCGCCCCCGCCATGATCTTCTTGTGGCCAGCGGCCGCAGGGGTGGAGACAACAGAGGCATCGGCAGGAGCAGGAGACGTCATGGAGTTAGGATCGTTGGAAGGTCGAAGGGGAGAAGAAAGGGGCGAAGCCACCGCCGCAGCGGGCTTCCAGGTTTTTTCAATATAGGCGCGCACCGAAGGCAGCGCCCGCTTCAAAGCATTGAGGGTTTCTTGATAGGCGGCCCGGCCGCCCCCAATCGGGTCCGGGACATCTTCGCCCATCAAGTCGTCGTCCGGGCAAAATTCACACACCAGATACGTCTTGGCGGCGGCTTCGGGATAGACTGATTCAATATAGGCGCGGTGCCCCTGCGTCATGGCAAAGATATGCGTCGCCTGATCCACCAAAGCCGGCGTCAGCGGCTGGCTGCGAAACCGACTCAGCTCCGCCTTCTCCCGCTTCAAAAGCTCCAGCGTCTGCGAACTCGCGCTCTGCCCCCGGGACGCGCTGGTCCCCGCGCTTTGCACCACGTAATCCCCCAACTCCCCCACCGCCGCGCGGAAAAGGCCTTCCGCCATGGGGCTGCGGCAGGTGTTGCCAGTGCAGACGAAAAGAATGTGTTTCAAAAGCAAAGTCGGTCGCAGCCGGGTTGATCCAGGCGCCCTCGTCGTCCGGGGGGCTGCGGAGGCGACAAAAGACGCGGATTGCGCCCAGTGTCAAGCCAAGCGGGACAGGCTAATCGCCGTAAAAAAAGTGGTGCAGCGCCCCGACCATCCCCAGGGTGGCGTCGTCCGTCGCCAAATAGCCGCCCAGCGAGCCGACGTGCTGCGCCACCTGCGGCACCGCATTCGCCGGGCAGGCCAAGCCGTGCGCCACCTCATGCCGCAGCATCGAGAGATCATTGTAATTGTCCCCCGCCGCGAAAGTAAATTCCGGACCCACCCCCAGCAGGCGGCCCACCTCCTGCAGGGAACTTCCCTTGTGGTAGCCCTGGTGTGTAAACCGCAGCCAAATGCTGTTGCGCTGGTAGCCCAACCCCGGCCAGGCCCCCAGTTGGCCATCAATCCATTGGCAAATCCCCGCCATGATGTCGTCATCCGGCACCACCAATCCCGCCGGCTCCGTCTGGTCCGAAATAAATTTCGCCCCCGGCCAGTGCGTCCCTAAATGCTTTTGCAGCTGCTTGAAAAACGGAGCGTGCGCCTTGTAAAATTTCTTGTGGTCGTTGGCGCAGCGCGCGTTCCAATCCCCCAAATCCACCCAGCGGCGAAACTCATTCGGGTGATACACCTCGCACTCCCGCGCAATGATGAAGTTCGGCGTCAGGCGAAACCCGTGCTGCTTCAAGCCATCCAAGGTGTGAAACAGGGTCCGCCCCGTATTGATCCCCCAGTACGCCCCCCGCTTGCCCATATGGGTCAACAACTGCTCCAACTGCGCAATTTCATAGGGGTCGCTCGGGTTATCCACGAGGGTCCCATCGAAGTCAAAACACAAAATGGCTGTAGGCGTGGTGTCCAGCATGAAGAAGGCGGGCCGGTCCTCCCGGCAAGGCGCAGCCTGGAATCAAATTCCGGCACTGACAAACGAAAAGGCCAAGCCCCTCGCCCCCCTCACCCCCAGGATCCCGGGCGACTGTCAATCTGAAAAACCTGCCCCGAGGTGTGCCCCAAACTGTGCAAAAACACCACAAAGCGCGCCGCCTGCTCCGGCGTGTTGAAGCGCTGCAAATAGTGCTGCCCCCGCACCGCCTCCTCCGCCGCCGCCGCCACCCCCGCCGTAAACGGCCCCGGCATCCACCCCGGCAACACCGCATTCACCCGAATATCCTCCGGCCCCCCCTCCGCCGCCAGCGATTGCGTCAGCCCCAACAACCCCGCCTTGGCCGCCCCATACGCGCTCTGCCCCGCCACCCCGTGCCGCGCCGTATACGACCCAATATTCACAATGTGCCCGCCTCCCTGGCGCTGCATCGTCGGCCACACCGCCCGCGCGCAGCGCCACGCCCCCTTCAAATTAACGTCCAGCACTTCCCCCCAATCCCCCGCCGCCAGCTTCCCCAACGGCGCATCCCGCCGCAATCCCGCATTGTTCACCAGCAAGTCAATGCGCCCCAAACCCGCCACCACCTGCCGAATCGAAGCCTCCTCGCGCACGTCCAGCGCCGCCTTCGCCGGCGCCACCACCTCCCATCCCGCCCCACGCAATTCCGCCGCCAGCGCTCGAGCCAACAGCCCCCGCCCTCCCGTGATCAGCGCCACCGGCCGCTCTCCCCGCTTCATGGCGGTGGCGCCAGTCCCGGCCCACTCAGCGGCTGCACCTGCAACGCCGTAAAATCCATCAAGTAGCGCCCCCCCTCCGCCAGCGACGCCGCCTTCACCACCACATCCACCCGCCCCGCACTCACCGCAAACGGCCCCACCACCAACTCCCTCCGCCGCGTCCACCCCCCCGTCCCGGGCAACGCCACCTCCAGCTTAACCGAGCCCATCTGCACCATCACCTTGCCCCCGCCGCCATCCTTCTCATCGCAGGCATAGCGCAACACCACCCGATAATTCCCCGCTGCCACATCCTCCACAATCCACGAGGCCGATTTTCCCTGCGTCCAAAACTCATAGCCCGACGCCGCATCGTAGACCCCCGTGCGCTCCGCCGTCGCCATGCGCAGCAGCCGCCTCCCCCCGCTCCCCGCTCCCGTCCCACCCACCGCCGGGGCCGCCGCCGCCAACCCACGGCTCACCCCAGGCGGCAGCAGGCTGCGCACCGTCCCCGCCAAATCCTTAGGCAAAACTGACGGCACCAGCGGCACCGGCACCTCCACCACCTCCTCAAAAGCCGCAAAATCATCCGCCTCCACCGCCTCCACCGCCGGCAATCCCAGCGCCGCCAGCACCCCCTCCCGCTCCACCCGCACCCGCCCCGCCCCGGCCTCATCCTTCGCCGCCACCAAACTGCCCTCCAACACCGCCAACTCATCCGCATACCGCGCCAGCACCCGCCGCAGCGCCGCCGCCCGATCCTCCGCATACCCCCTCTCCAAGCCCTCCAGCGCCCCGGGTGCCTCCGCCCACGCCCGCAACCCACCCGCAAGCACCACCCCAGCCAATAAGATAACGACAGACTTCATGGCTTCTCAGGTACTTCCGGGCTAGGTGCCACCGGCGTCAGCCGGATCGACTTCAAATCAAACAGTGACCCGTCCGCCACCTGCAAGGTATCCACCTTCAAACTCAGATACTGCGCCCCCTTCGGGATCATCACCTTCCCCGGACTTATTTGGCAGGGAACGCTGCCCACTGGCGCTGCCTCCGGCTTGCGCTTCACCCCCACCGGCACCTCAGGGAACTTCCCCGCCTCCACCTCCACCGCCAGCGGCGGCCCCGCTTCCACCGCCGCACCACTCGCATACAGCAGCGCCGTCCCTCCCTGCCCCGGGCCCAGCCGACCCACGATTTCCACCGCATACGTCCCCGAAGCGATCCCCAGGCCCGCCAATTTCCACGTGATCGCGCAGGACCCCGCCGGCCGCAGATGCGTCAAATAGTCGCCCTGATTGTTCAGCCGGGCCTCCCCGCTCATCAGCAAATACAGCTTCTCCGCCACCGGCAGCACATGCGACCCGCCTTCCTCCACACTGCCGCTCCCTTCCAGCCGCTTCTTCTCCTGCCGCACCAGCGCCAACGTTTCCACATCCTGCGCGCGGCCCGCCGCCATTTCTAAATCCACCAACTCCTTCAAATACTTCGCGCTCATCCCCTTACCCAATTCCACAAACTCCTTCTGATAGACCTCCTTCAGTCGCTCCAACCCCTTCGCCCCGCCCCCGTCGGCCGAGTCCACCGCCGCCGCCGCCGCCACCGGCACCAATTCCAAACGCAAAAAATCCATCAGCCCAGCCGGCAACACCTCCACCCCGCGCAAACTGAATTTCACAAACTTGCTGTCCAGCTCCACCCGCCCCAGCGACAGCGCCCGCGTCTTCGTCCAGCCCCCCGTCGAGCGCACCGCCCGCCGCAACACCGTCCCCCCTTCATTCAAATTCGTGATCTCGCGAAACTCCACCACCCCGCCTGCCCGAATGTCCGCGCTCCCCGCTGCCGGAGGCTTCCCCGCCGACGGCGCCGACGACGGTGCCACCGGTGCCGCCGCTGACGGCGCACCTGCCGCCGCCTCAGCTCCCTCCGCCGGACCATTCTCATCCGCCGCTCCCAGCACCCCGCACACCACGCACACCTCATACAGCCCCGGTGCCTGCCCAGGCAACTCCCACTCCATCAACGCCCCCTGTCTCCGAAAACGCGCCACCTCCTTTTTCACATCCAAAAACTCCACCCCGCTCACCTGCTTCGCCCCCGCCCCCCGCA
>CALQKQ020000181.1 GCA_943331195.2 Akkermansia muciniphila
AATAGCACCTCGAGCGATATCAGTTTTGACTGTCGCCTGAGCGCCACGCGCACGGTGGGGGGCAGCCAGTTGTTTTTGCCAGAGGGGGTGGCTGCGGTGCGGGCGCGGGTGCGGGACGCGGCGGGGACGTGGAGCGCGTTGCATCAGCAGGATTTCCTGGTGAATGCGCAGGTGGCGAGCGCGGCCAATGTTGTTGTCAGTGAGGTGATGTATCATGCGGCGGGGCCGAGTCCGGAGGAGATGGCGGCGGGTTTTTTGAGTGCGGGCGAATTCGAGTGGATTGAGTTGCAGAACGTGGGATCGCAGCCGGTGGACTTGCGGGGGGCCTATTTTTTCCAGGGCATCGACTTTCATTTTCCGGAGACGGTGGATGCCACCACCTTGCTAGGAGCGGGGGAGCGGGTGGTGATTTGCGAAAATGTGGCAGCCTTCCGGCAGCGCTATGGCCGCAGCCGCGATGGGAGCATCGCGGGGGCCTTTTCTGGGGCTTTGGACAACGCGGGGGAGCGGATTTCGCTGAAGCAGCCGGATGGCACGGTGGTGGTGGACTTTACCTATAGCGACGCGGCTCCGTGGCCGAGCGAAGCCGATGGCGGAGGCGGGAGTTTGGTGTTGATCCGTCCCGCTAGCCTTCCGGATGCGGCGCGGCCGCAGCATTGGCGGCGCAGCGTGGAATTAGGGGGCTCCCCGGGCGCGGGAGACGCCACGACCTTTGGGGAGTGGAAAATGGCCCACGGCATCACGAGCGATGCGGGCGACGCCGACGGGGATGGGCTGAGCGCCTTCCAGGAATATGCGCAGGGGACAAATCCTGACGTTCCAGACTTGGCTAGTCCACTGTCGGGGGCGGTGGAGGTGCAGCTAGTGGGAGTGCCGCCGGTGGCGGAAAAATATCTGACTTTTTCCTATCAAAGGAACCTGGCGGCGGAGGATGTCGACTTTCAGCTCGAGCAATCCAATAGCCTGGAGGCACCGGGATGGCTGGCGGCGGCCGTGGCGGCGGTGAGTTCAAGCGGAGCCGGGGCCAAGGAGCAGGTGACGGTGCGGGCGGTGGTGCCGTTGGGAGCGGCGGGCGAGCGGCAATTCACTCGGCTGCGGATTCGTTTGCGCTAGGGGATAGGGTTGGGTGGGAGGGGGCGGCGGATGGCTTGTTCGGCCTCGGCGAGGGCGGCGAGGTTATTCCAGGGGGAGGGGTCGGTGGGGTCGGGCTGGCGAGCGGCGGCGACGAGGAGGGGGAGGCAGCGGGTGAGGTTGTCGACGATGGTGATGTGGGCGCTGCGGGCGGTGCGGGAGAGGGGATTGAGGTCGATGGTGATGACGACTTTGCCATTGTCGACGAGGGCTTGGCAGCGGTCGCCGTCTTCGAGGGGGACGCAGACGACGTCGGCGAGGAAGATGCCTTCGGGGTGGACCCATTTGCGGTTGTGGTCGATGTGGGCGATGGCGTGAGTTTTGCTAGGGAGAAGTACGGAAGGGGCGCCGCATTCGAGGAGCATGTCGCGGATGGCGAGTTCGCGGGCTGGCGAGGTGTGGAAGAGATTGACTTCCAGTTTGGCACCGGTGGCATGGGCGAGGGCGACGAGGTCGGGGGCGGCGAGGGCGCAGGCGTTGCCGTTGACGGAGATGACGGGATGGCGAGCGGCGCGGAGGGCGGCGGCGGCGGCGCTGATGGCGCGGGCGGCGAAGGGGTGGGTGCGCTCGCCGAGGAGGTAGTCAAAGGCTTCGCCGCGGCCGTGGGCGATGAGGCCGTGGAGGGAGGTGACGCCGCGTTCGACTCCGGCGACGATGCGCTCGCGGGTGAGGAGGGAGAGGTAGCGGGGGTGGGAGGTGGGCAGGTCGGAGGGGGGCATGGGGGTGGAGGATTTTGATTGCAGGGGGCCGGGGAGGCGTGGCATTGGTCTGCGCGTCGCTTGCGCGGCGCAATCCCGAACGATTCTCGTCAACCAACCACCGACCATGCCAAGACCCGTAACACTTTTCACCGGCCAGTGGGCCGATTTGCCCATTGAGACCATGCTGAGCAAGGCCAAATCCTTTGGCTATGACGGCGTGGAGCTAGCCTGCTGGGGCGACCACTTTGAAGTGGCCAAGGCCGACCAGGCATACTGCGACCAGCGTCGCCAACAACTCCAAGCGCACGGGTTGCAATGCCATGCGATCTCGACGCACTTGGTAGGGCAGGCGGTGTGCGACTTGATCGACGAGCGGCACAAGACCATTTTGCCGGACTATATCTATGGGGACGGGCATCCTGAGGGGGTGCGGCAGCGGGCGGCGGAAGAGTTGATCAAGACGGCGCAGGCGGCGGCGCGGTTTGGGGTCAAGGTGGTCAATGGGTTTACCGGCTCGAGCATTTGGCACCTGTGCTACAGTTTTCCGCCGGTGTTGCCGGGGCAGATTGAGAATGGGTTTAAGGATTTTGCGCGCCGCTTTAAGCCGATTTTGGATGAATATCAGAAGTTGGGGATTCGCTATGCGCTGGAAGTGCATCCTACGGAGATCGCCTTTGACACCGCGAGTGCGGAGCGGGCCTTGCAGGCTTTGGACTACCACCCGGCCTTTGGTTTCAACTATGATCCTAGCCACTTTGGCTATCAAGGGGTGGACTACGTTGGTTTCATCCGCAAGTTTCACGATCGCATCTTCCACGTGCACATGAAGGATGTGTCTTGGAGCGAGACGCGGACGGAGGCGGGGGTATTTGGCGGGCACGTCGACTTCCACAAGCCGAACCGCTATTGGGACTTCAAGTCGGTGGGCCGGGGCAATATCAACTTTGAGAAGATCATCCGGGCGCTCAACGACATTGGCTATGCGGGACCGCTGAGCATTGAGTGGGAAGACGGCGGGATGGATCGGGAGTTTGGGGCGACGGAGAGCTGTGCGTTCACCAAGCGGGTGGACTTCCCGAGTTCGCAGATCGTGTTTGACGCTCAGTTTGACAAAGCGAAGCAGTCTTAAGCGGCGGCGGCTCCCCCGCGCTGGGCGCGGGGGCGCGGATTGGGGTAGGGTTGGGGGCTGAGTTGGGGGCTGAGTTGGGCTGGGGCGGGATTTTCCAGAATTACGAGGTGGCAGGGCCTGCGGGGATGGGGTAGTTTGTGGAACTATGAGCTTAATTATTGGAGTAGACGACGACCGCGTGCAGAAAGTGGACTTGGGTGACAAGATCCGGGAATTGTGCGAGGCGCTGCTGGAAGATGACAACGTGGGCAATGCGCGCGAGCAGATTGCGCGGTTTATGAATGACCCTGAAGCCACCGCTGGCTACGCTAAATTAGCGGAATTGAGCGAGCAATTGCAGCGCAAGGAGATGGCGGGGGAAGCGATTTCGGAGGAGGAGGGCCAGGCCTTTGAGGACATGCGGCGGGTCACCTTGAGTGAGCCTCCGGTGCAGGCCTTCATGCAGGCGCGCGGGATGTTGCAAGAGATGGAGAGTTTCATCATGGCCTATGTGAGCCGCACCCTGGAGCTGGGGCGGATTCCCCGGGAAAATGAGCTGGCTCCACAACAGAGCGGCGGGAGCTGCGGTGAAGGCTGCGGGTGCCACTGAGCCCTGCTTTAGAAAAATGTCGCGGCGGAGCCCCGGTGGGGGCTCCGCCTTTTTGTGCGGGAAAGCCTGGGGCTGAGCTGAGCTTGCTGCGACAGGTGAACCGGAGGCGCGCTTGATGAATACGCTGGCACAGATCTGGGCGATTGCGGCTTTCAACGTGCGCAGCATTCCGGCGCGCTGGGGTGCGGCCTTGGCGGCGGCGGTGGGCATTGCCGGGGTGGTGGCGGTGCTGACGGGAGTGCTGGCGATTGCGGCGGGATTTCGGCAGGCGATGACGGTTTCGGGGGCACCGGATGCGGCGATTGTGTTGCGCGCTGGTGCGGACAGCGAGATGACGAGCGGGCTGAGTCGGGAGGAGGCGCGCTTGATTGGGGATGCGCCGGGGGTTTTGCAGGGCGCGGAGGGGGCGGCGGCTTCGGCGGAGTTGTTTGTGATCATCGACTTGCCGAAGCGTTCCACGGGGACGAGTGCTAACGTTCCTTTGCGCGGGGTGGGGGCGGCGGCCTTTGCGGTGCGGGGGGACGTGCGCTTGCTGCAGGGGCGCCGCTTTGAGCTAGGGAAAAATGAGGTTATGGTGGGAGCGGGGGCGGCGCGAGCCTTTGCGGGGCTGGAGCCGGGGAGTCGCCTGCAGATCGGGCAGAATAGCTGGGACGTCGTGGGTATTTTTTCGGCGGGTGGGGGGATTGGGGAATCGGAGATTTGGACGGATGCGGCGGTGCTGCAGCCGGCTTATCACCGGCCGTCTGGGTTCCAGTCGGTGTATGTGCGGCTGGAGTCGGCGGAGGCGTTTGCAGGATTCCAGGCGGCTTTGAGCGCCAATCCGCAGCTGGAGGTCAAGGCCGCTCGTCTTTCGGAGCACTATGCGGAGCAAAGCACTCTAACTTCTGGATTCATCACCGGGATGGGGGTTTTCATCGCGGTGATGATGGCCTTGGGGGCGCTTTTTGGGGCGCTCAATACGATGTATAGCGCGGTGTCGGCGCGGACGCGGGAGATCGCCACGCTGCGGGCGATTGGGTTTGGGGCGGCGCCGGTGGTGGCCTCGGTGCTGGCGGAGTCGTTGGTCTTAGCGCTGGGGGGCGGGGCGGTGGGGGCGGGGGCGGCGTGGTTGGCGTTTGACGGGTACCAGGCGGCGACGATGAATTTTCAGACGTTTAGTCAGGTGACCTTTGCTTTTGCGGTGACCCCGGCGCTGTTGGGGCAGGCGATTATGCTGGCCTGTGGGCTGGGCTTGTGCGGGGGTTTGTTTCCGGCGATACGGGCGGCGCGGCTGCCGATTGCTGCGGCGCTGCGAGCGCTGTGAGCTTGATCTCGATTAGAGGGGTTTGAGGGTGATGTGGCGAAACCAGGCTTCGTCTTGGTGGTCTTGAATCATGATGCGGCCGCTGGGATTTTCGGCGAAGCCGACGACGGACTTGAACTTGCTCTGGGCGCGGCCGGCTTTGAAGGCTGCGCTGGTGAGGTCGACGGCGAGGACCATGCGACCATTGAGCCAGTGTGCAAAGGTTTGGCCTTTGACGACGACTTTGGATCGGTTCCATTGGCCCACGGGGAGGAGGGGTTTGTCAGGGGCGGGGGGGAGGATGTCGTAGAGGGCGGCGGTTTGGCGGTGGGGCCCGATTTTTCCGTCGGGGTGATTGAGGTCGTCGAGGATTTGGTATTCGCAGCCGAGGAAGCCTTTTTCTGGATAAGCTTGGACGCGGTATTTGAGGCCGCTGTTGCCGCCGGGGGAGATTTTCCATTCCCAGGAAAGTTCGAAGTCGCGGTATTCCTGGGCGGTAAAGAGGTCGCCGCCTTTGGCGGCGCGGTGGAGGATGCCGCCGGGTTCGACGACCCAGCCTGCGGTGACGGGTTGGCCGTCGCCGTTGGTCCAGCCGGAGAGGTCCTTGCCGTTGAAGAGGGGGGTGGCTTCCTCGGCGGAGGCGGAGGCGAGGAGGAAGGCGGAAAGGAGCAGGGAGCGGAGGATCATGGCGGGAGAAAAAGGATAGGGTTTCCGCGAAGCGGCGGCCGGGTCGGGGGACCGGGCCGCCGCTAGGGAAGGGGGCAGGAGGGGTGGGGCGGAGGCCCGGGGTTTAGGTATTAGGGTAGGGTTTTGACCATGATGTCTTTGTAAAAGGCCTCGCAGCCTGGGTCGTGGGCTTGGAAGGCGAAGGTGCCGCCTTCCTTGATCCAGCGGCCTTCCATGCCGCCGCCGCGGACGTCGCCGGGTTTTTCGGTGTATTCGGTGACGACCTTGCCGTTGATGCTGATGGTGATTTGTTGGCCTTGGACCTTGATGTTGTAGTCGAACCAGGTGTCGTCGGGCACGAGTTTATCGGTGACGTCTTTGACGGCGTAGAGGCTAGCGGTGCGGCGGGGGTCCTTGTCGAAGGAGTTATTGACTTGGCATTCGTAGCCTTTGGCGGGCCAGCCGTCTTTTTGGTATTCGGTGGCGAAGTAGATGCCGCTGTTGGCATTCTTTTTGGTCATGACCTTGGCCTTGAACTCGAAGTTGCGGAACTTGGCGCCTTGGACCTCGCCGGCGTAGAAGAGGTGAGCGCGGCCGCCCTTGATGTGGATGGCGCCGTCGGCAACGCTGAAGGCGGTGGGGTTTTCCTCATTGACCTTCCAGCCGCTGAGGTCTTTGCCGTTAAAGAGGGATTTCCATTCGCCCTTGGCTTCGTCGGCGCGGGCGGTGAAGAGGGAAACCGCGAGGGCGGCTAGGGTGGCAAGTGGGAGACATTTTTTCATGAGACCGGGTTACGGGTTGGGGCTGGGAGATTTCTCGGAGATTTTTGGGGGGAGGGGAGAGAAGCGGCCGAGGGCGGCGTTAGGGGTGGGTCTTTGGGTTCAGGGCGGCGATGACAAAAGCGGCCATGGTGGGCGCGGTTTCGCCAGGAGAGCCTGGATAGTGCAATTGGCAGGGGACCGCTGCGGCTTGGAGTTTTTCTTGCAGTTTGACCCCGAAGTTGGCGCTGTGGGTAGGGTCTTTTTGGGGTTGGCCGAGGGAGGGGGCGGAGCCGTAAGCGAGGTAGATGGGGGGATCCCCGCGGTCGGCGTGCTCGTAGGGCGAATACTCTAGGATGGCAGGGAGGACGGATTCTCGGCCCTTGAGGAAGGCGAGGAATTGGCCGTTAGGAACTGCGGGGACGGATTCAAAACCGAAGGCGTGGCCGCCATAAGTACTATTCGGAATCCACTCCTGCATTTGTTTGGGGTCGAGCGAGGTTTGGGCTCCGCTGACGGCGGCGCAGCTGAGGCGGGTGGATTCGCGGGCGATGAGATCGGTGCTGGTGGGGTCGGCGAGGTCGGGGTGGAGGGCGAGCCAGAGGCTGGAGCAGGCGCCGGCGGAGCCGCCGGAGGCGGCGGCGCGGGTTTTGTCGAGGTGCCAAGCGGAGGCTTGATGGCGGACGAACTGGAGGGCCCGGGCGGCGTCGTGGAGGGGCCATTGCACGGGGGGTTTGATGCCGGCTGCTTGGGCGGCGGGGACGAGGCGGTAGTGGATGGCGGCCACGGAAATGCCGGCTTTGAGATAAGTGAGGAGACCGTTGTTGTAGATGGCATTTTTGTCGCCGTTGATCCAGCTGCCGCCGTGGATGAAGAGGAGGAAGGGTGCGGGCGCGGCGGTGTCGGCCTGCCAGAAGTCGAGCACCTGACGGGGGTCGGGGCCGTAGGGGACGTTGGCTTGAGTGGGGGCGGGGCTATTGACTGGCGGCGCGGTGGGTTGGGGAGCGGAGGCCTGGGGAG
>CALQKQ020000182.1 GCA_943331195.2 Akkermansia muciniphila
GAGAAATTGATGCCTGCGGCGAGGCCCATGGTGGCGACGACGACGCGGAGTTGACCGGCTTTGGCGAGGGGTTCGATGATGCCGGCGCGTTGTTGGTAGGAGAGGCCGCTGTGGTGGAAGGCGATGCGGGCGCGGAGGAGTGGGGCGGCGTCTTTGCCGAGGAGTTGTTCTTGTTCGCGGGTGAGGGGGAGGGGGTCTGGGGAGGGGAGGGCGGCGGCGATGAGGCGGGCGATTTTGGCGGCGTCTTTGCGATGGGGGGCGAAGATGAGGAGGGGGCCGAGGCCGTTGAGGAGGACGGAGGCGGCGAGGCGGGGCCAGTAGCCGGAGAGGTGTTTGGGGGCGGGGCGCTCGAGTTGTTCGAGGGCGATTTCTTCGAGGGGGACGGGTCGGGTGGCGGTGCGGACGACGACGGCGGGGCGGCCGAGGCGGAGGAGCCAGTCGGCGATGTCTTTGGGGTTGGCGACGCTGCCGCTGAGGAGGAGGAGGCGGGTGGAGGGTGGGGCGAGGGCGAGGGCCATTTCGTAGGCCATGCCGCGGATGGGGTCGGCGAGCATTTGGTATTCATCGACGACGAGGAGGTCGGGGCCTTGGCCGCGGAGGAGGCGTTCGCGTTGGGTTTCGAGGGTGGCGACGATGATGGGGGCGAGGGGTTGTTCGGAGATTTCGCCGGTGACGATGCCGACGTGCCAGCCACGGCGTTGCCATTCGAGGCGTTTGTCGTTGGCGAGGGCGCGGGTGGGGACGGTGTAGACGAGTTGGCCTTTGAAGTGGGTGCTTTCGGCGAGGAGTTCGAAGATCCAGGTTTTGCCGGCGCCGGTGGGGGCGTCGACGATGACGTCGCGACCGGCTTTGATGGCGCGGACGGCTTCTTGTTGCCAGAGGTCGGGGAGTTGGAGGGAGAAGGGGTTCACGCGAGGGGGGAGGGGGCGTTGAGGAGGAGGCGGTGGAGGAGGCCGCCCCAGCGCTGGGAGGCGGAGGCGGAGCGGACGGCGATGGCGAGGGCTTTGGGGTCGCCGACGAGGATGACGAGGCGGCGGCCGCGGGTGACGGCGGTGTAGAGGAGATTGCGTTGCAGCATGATGAAGTGCTGGGTGCTGAGGGGGATGATGACGGCGGGGAATTCGCTGCCTTGGCTTTTGTGGATGGTGATGGCGTAGGCGGGGCGGAGTTCGTCGAGGTCGCCGGATAGGTAGGTGGCTTGGCGACCGTCTTCGAATTCGACGAGGATTTCGAGGGGGTCGGGTTGGATGTTGGTGATGCGGCCGATGTCGCCGTTGAAGGCGTCTTTGTCGTAGTTGTTGCGGGTTTGGATGACTTTATCGCCGAGGCGGAAGGTGAGGCCGTAGCGATCGCATTCGGGTTTGGACCAATCGCCTGGGGGGTTGAGGGCGTGTTGGAGGAGTTGGTTGAGGTTGGCGGTGCCGAGGAGGCCGCGGTTCATGGGGCAGAGGATTTGGATATCGCGGAGGGGGTCGAGGTGGAAGGCTTGGGGGATGCGGTGGGCGGCGAGGTGGAGGATGGTTTGGGCGATGGCTTCTGGGGAATCGCGTTCGATGAAGTGGAAGTCGCAGTCTGGGGGAGGGGGTTTGGGGAGGGCGGGGAGGTGACCGGCGTTGATGGCGTGGGCGGCTTGGATGATACGACTTTGGGCGGCTTGGCGGAAGACTTCGGTGAGGCGGGCGACGGGGAGGGTGTGGCTGGCGATGAGGTCTTTGAGGACGGAGCCTGGGCCGACGCTGGGGAGTTGGTCGACGTCGCCGACGAGGAGGAGGTGGGCGTGGTCGGGGAGGGCGCGGAGGAAGTGGGCCATGAGGGGGAGGTCGACCATGCTGGTTTCGTCGAGGACGAAGAGGTCGCCATCGAGGGGGGCGGAGGCGTTTTTTTGGCAACCGGCGCCGCCTGGGGTGAATTCGAGGAGGCGGTGGATGGTTTTGGCTTCGAGGCCGGTGGTTTCGGAGAGGCGGCGGGCGGCGCGTCCGGTGGGGGCGGCGAGGATGGGGCGGATGTGTTTGGCGGTGAGGATGCGGAGGATGCTTTGGAGGATGGTGGTTTTGCCGACGCCGGGGCCGCCGGTGATGATGAGGACGCGGGAGGTGAGGGCTTGGCGGACGGCTTCGGCTTGGCTGGGGGCGAGTTCGAGGTGGTGGGAGCGCTGGAGCCAGGCGAGGGCCTTGGCGGGGTCGATGGGAGGGTAGGCGGGGGGGAGGGCGGCCCAATGGCGGAGGCGGTGGGCGATGTCGGTTTCGGCGCGGGCGAGGTGAGGGGGGAAGATGAGGAGGGTGTCTTGGATGGATTCCTGGAGGAGTTCTTGGGAGAGGAGGGCGTCGTTGAGGGCGGCTTCGATGGGGGAGGGGTCGAGGGCGAGGAGTTCGGTGGCTTGGGAGAGGAGGGAGGCGCGGGGGAGGGCGGTGTGGCCTTCGCTGCCGGCGGCGAGGAGGAGGTGGAAGAGGCCGGCGCGGAGGCGGGCGGGGCTGTCGAGGGCGAGGCCGGTGCGTTGGGCGATGGCGTCGGCGGATTTGAAGCCGATGCCGTGGATGTCGCGGGCTAACTGGTAGGGGTTTTGGGCGACGACTTCCATGGCGGTGGGGCCGTAGTGTTGGAAGATTTTGACGGCTTTGCCGGTGCTGATGCCATGGAGGTGGAGGAAGACCATGATGTCGCGGATGGACTTTTGTTTTTCCCAGCTGGATTTGATGTCGAGGCGGCGTTTTTTGCCGACGCCGGGGACTTCTTGGAGGCGGGCGCTGTTGTGTTCGATGACGTCGAAGACGTCTTCGCCGAACTTGGCGACTAACTTTTTAGCGTAGACGGGGCCGATGCCTTCGATGAGGCCGCTGGCGAGGTATTTTTCGATGCCGGCGCGGGAGGAGGGGGAGGTGGTTTCGATTTGATCGGCTTGGAATTGGCGGCCGTATTCGGGGACGTTGACCCATTGGCCGGAGGCGGCGATGACTTCGCCGGCGTGGATGAGGGGGACGCGGCCGGTGACGGTGACGGGTTCGGAGCGGCCGCGGACGGCGACTTTGAGGACGGAGTAGCCGGTGTCTTCGGTGTGGAAGGTGACGCGTTCCACGGTGCCGCTCAGATGATCCATGGGGCAAGGTGATGGCGAAGTGGGGCGCTGTCACGCGGATCGTGGCGGGGGAAAATCCTGCCTGGCAATTGGGAGTGGGGCGGCGATGGTGGGGGGATGACAGGAGAGGAACCCTCTGATGAGCGCGCGTTGCCGGTGGTGATGGCGGGGCGGGTGCCGTTGATTTTTGATTGGCAGCCGGGGCGGTGGCGGGGGCTGCGGGTGGCGGCGGGGCTGGGGGTGGCGGCGTTAGGGCATGTGTTGGTTTTTTATTTATTTCAAGTGGTGAGCGAGTCGAAGCCGCGGCAGGCGCCGCCGCAGCGGCAGGTGATGATGTTGCCGTCGACGGTGGAGGCGACGCAGGAGTTGATGGAGGGCTTGGAGGATCGGTTTCCGGGGCGGAGTGTGGGGGTGCCGCTGGTGGACGAGGCGGAAGTGCCGTTGGATGCGTTGGTGAAAGGCTATGTGCCGACGTGGCAGGATCATCGGCCGATGTTGAAGCCGCTGCCGGGGGATGGGCGCGGGGGGGCGCTGCCGAGTTTGCTGGCTGGGGGGGCGGAGCTGTTGCCGGCGCTGGGGGCGGTGGCGGAGGAGGCGGGAGGGCGTGCTCCGGAGGGGCTGGGCGGGGGGCGGGCGGCTCCGGTGGTGAGTTTCCAGGCGGGGCTGGCGGCGCGCCGGATGTTAGGATTGCCGGTGTGGCCGGAGGTGGTGCGGGCGGAGGAGTGGCCGGAGGAGGGGCAGGCGTCGTTTGTGATGAGCGTGGATGCGGAGGGGGCGGTGACGTCTTGTTTGTCGCTGGGGGCGTCAGCGGGGCTTGATGAGGAGGTGCTGCGGGGGGCGCTGATGAAGGTGCGCTTTGCGCCGCAGGAGGATTCGGAGCAGCTAGAGTGGGGCTGGGTGGATGTGCTGTGGTGAGGGCTGGGGGCGGGTCAATCGAGGGACCAGGCGACGTCGACGGAGCGCTGTTGGCCGAAGCGGTCTTTGTAGAGGACGTAGCCGTTTTGGGCGCCGAATTCGTGGACCATTTTGGTGACTTTGACGTCGAAGCAGCAGTATTCGGCGATTTGGAGGATTTTGCCTTCGCGCCACCAGCGGATGGCGTCGAGGCCGTCGGCGGTTTTGCCGGTGCCGAGGGAGGCGGTGGCGATGTCGTCGAGTTTGATGCGGTGGCCGAGTTTGGATTCGAGGTCGACGAGGAGGTCGAGGCTGGAGACTTGTTCGGCGATGTTCCACATGCTGTAGGCTTGGAGGACGGCGTAGTCGAAGCTGATGTGGTTGAAGCCGATGACGAGGTCGGCGGCGGTGAGTTCGTCGATGAGGGCGGAGGCGTCGGATTCGCCGTAGATGCGGTAGGCGCCGGCGGCGGTGCTGTAGGTGACGCCGATGGAAAGGCCCATGCGGTCTTTTTTGTCCCAGCCGCCGACGTCGCCGGCGGAGCGTTGGGTTTCTAAATCGAAGTAGACGATGTTCCGGGCCATGAGGGGGGAGTTACGCGGTGGCGGGGCGGGCTTCCAGGGAAAAGAAGGCGCGGCTGGGGGAGAGTGGGGCTGGGGGGTGTTCGGCTAGGAAAGCTCGCTGAGGTGGAGGTCGGCGGCGGAGTCGCGGTCGAGGTAGAGGGTGGCGCTGGGGTGTTGGCGGAGGAGGCTGGCGGGGCAAGTGGTGGCGAGGGGGCCGCGGAGGGTGGCGCGGACGGCGGCGGCTTTGCGGGGGCCGGGGACGGCGCAGACGAGGGCGGCGCCGGAGAAGAGGGTGGGGCAGGTGAGGGTGAGGGCTTCGCGGGGCACGGAGGCGAGATCGGGGAAGCAGCCGTCGTGGACTTGCTGTTGGCGGCAAGCGAGGTCGAGGGCGACGCGTTTGATGGTGAGGGGGTCGTGGAAGTCGGCGACGGGGGGGTCGTTGAAGGCGATGTGGCCATTTTCTCCGATGCCGAGGCAGATGAGGTCGATGGGGGCGGCGCGGAGGAGGTCGGCGTAGTGGGCGCAGGCGGCGTCGGGGTTGGGGTGGTCGCCTGAGATGCCGTGGAAGGCGGCGGGTTTGACTTTAGCGAGGAGGTGATGGTATTGCCAGGATCGGAAGCTGGCGGGATGGGCGGCGGGGAGGCCGACGTATTCGTCCATGTGAAAAACGGTGATGCGGGACCAGTCGAGGTCGGGGGCGGCGGCGAGGTGGGCGATGAGTTCGGTTTGGGAGGGGGCGCTGGCGACGATGAGGCGGGCCTGGTGATGGCGGGCGAGGGCGGCGCGGAGGAGGTGGGCGGCGCGGAGGGCGGCGGCGGCCCCGAGGGCGGCGCGGTCGGGATGGACTTCGACCCTGAGTTTATCGGCGGATAGGGTGATCACGGGGGGAGGAGGGGGAGGGAGATGTGGAAGGCGGCGGCGAGGGCGGTGGAGCAGAGGGAGCGGGCGTGGTCTGGGGTCAGGTGGAGGAAGCGGGTGAGGTTGGCGACGGCTTCTGGGGGGGTGAGGGAGGAGCCGGCGAAGAGGGGGCTGTGGGGGAGGCGGACGATGCGGTCGCTGCCGACCGTTAGGGTGTGGGGGCCGAGGGAGTAGGCGCCGGGGGGGGCGGCGGCGGCGGCCATGGCGTCGGTGGTGAAGAAGGCGCGGCCGGGGGGTTTAGCGCGGAAGTAATTTTGCAGGGTGCTGGGAGGGAGGTGGATGCCATCGGGGATGAGGAGGGCGGTGAGTTCGTCGCGGGCGAGGAGGTTTTGGAGGATGTTGTGGTGGCGGTGGAGTTGTTCGGGGACGCCGTTGCCGAGGTGGGTGCAGAAGCGGGCTCCGGCGGCGATGGCGGCGTCGAGGTCAGCGGGGGAGGCGTTGCTGTGTCCGATGGAGAGGTGGACGCCGCTTTGGGTGAGGGCTTGGATGAAGGCGGGGCTGCCGGGCCACTCGGGGGCGAGGGTGAGGAGGCGGATGTGGCCGCCGGCGGCGCGCTGCAAGGTGGCGAAATCCGCTAGGGAGGGAGGGCCCATGTGGTGGGGCGGGTGGGCGCCGCAGAAGCCTGGGGAGGGGGAGAGCCAGGGGCCTTCGAGGTGGTAGCCGCAGAGGGCGTCGCGGAGGGTGGGGTCGGCGCGGCGGAGGCGTTCGAGGTTTTCGAGTTTGGCGGCGAGGGCGGGGAGGGAGTCGGTGATGAGGGTGAGGAAGAAGCGGAGGGTTTGGTGGGCGGCGAGGGCGGCGACGGCGTGGCGCAGGTCGGCGTGGCTGAGGTGGGGCTGTTGGAAGTCGATGCCGGCGAAGCCGTTGATTTGGACATCGAAGAGGCTGTGGAGGGCCATGGGGGCGGGCTCAGTCGAGGGCCTGGAGGACGGATTCGAGGAGGAGGAGGCTTTTGGCGTTGGGGAGGATGCCGGGTTCCATTTGGTTCATGGTGTAGGCGAAGGAGAGGTTGCGGGAGGGGTCGGCGAAGGCGTGGCTGCCGCCGGCGCCGGGGTGGCCGAAGGCCTGGGGGGAGGGGCCGAAGTGGTGGCGGCGCTTGGTGCCGTCAGGGAGGAGGGGGTCCATCATGAAGCCGGCGGAGAAGGCGGTGGGGATGTGGAGGACGAGGTCGGGGCCTTGGACGAGGGGGGTGCGGGCCCAGGTGAGGACTTCGGGGGGGATCGGGGAGGAGGAGCCGGGGGAGCCGTCGTGGGCGAGGAGGGCGTAGAATTGCGCTAGGCTGCGGGCGCTGCCGACGCCTCCGAAGGCGGGGAGGGCGGCTTGCCAGGCGGCGGGTTGGTTCATGTCGGAGACGGCGTGGAGGCCGGCGGGGGAGCGGAAGGCGCGCCTGGTGAGGCTGGCGGGGTCGGCCATGGCGGCGAAGAAGGCGGCTTCTTCGGGGAGGGGGGGCTTGGGGCGGCCGGGGTAGAGGCGGGCGACGTGGGGGAGGCGATCTTGGGGTAGGCCGCCGATCCAGAAGTGGAGGCCGAGGGGTTGGGCGATGAGGGTGTGCCAGGCTTGTCCGAGGGGGGTGCCTCCGGTGAGGCGGCGGGCGCATTCGTCGAGGAGGGCGCCGAAGGTGCGAGGGTGGTAGCCGTGGGCGGAGCCGGGGGCCCAGGCGGGGGATTGGGCTTCGAGGGCGGCGACGACGGCGGCGTGATCGAAGAGGGAGGGGGGGACGTCGAGGGCGGGGAGGCCGGCTTGATGGGAGAGCAATTGGCCGAAGGAGAGGGGGAGGGCGAGGCGGGGCCAGAGGGCGCGGACGGGGGCTTCGGGGCTGAGGCCGGC
>CALQKQ020000183.1 GCA_943331195.2 Akkermansia muciniphila
CCGCATCGGCCCGAACCGCGTTGGCATCCCGATGACCCTCTTCGGGGCGAAAAAGGACATCGCCCTCCTCGGCCTCGTCCAGCCGCTCGCGGATGGCTTGAAATTCCTCCTCAAGGAAGACTTCACTCCGAAGCACGTCCGCACCTTCTACTTCTGGCTAGCCCCGGCCCTGGTACTGGTCCCGGCCCTCCTCACCGTAGGGGTCATTCCTTTTGGCTCCACCCTCAAGCTTTTCGGGCAGCAAGTCCCCCTCGTCATTGCCGACCTGAACATTGGACCGCTCTTCGTCTTCGCCATCTCTAGCTTGGGCGTTTATGGCATCGTCTTGGCGGGTTGGGCTTCCAATTCCAAATATCCCTTCCTCGGTGGCGTCCGCTCCAGCAGCCAGATGATTTCCTACGAAATCGCCCTCGGCCTCAGCGTGATCCCCGTCCTCATGATCTTCCAGGAACTCAACCTGGGCGCCATCGTCCGCTTCCAAGACAAAAACGGCTGGCTGCTGCTTCCCTTGTGGGGCGACGGCCTCAGCTTGCAGCGCTGGCTCCTCCTGGTTCCCTTGGCCATCAGCTTTGTGGTCTTCACCGTCTCCATCTTCGCCGAGACCAACCGCATGCCCTTCGACCTTCCTGAGTGCGAAACCGAACTCGTGGCCGGCTACCACACCGAGTACAGCTCCATGAAGTTCGCCCTCTTCTTCCTCGGCGAATACGCCGCCATGATCGTCGGCAGCGGCCTCATCGTCACCCTCTTCCTCGGCGGCTGGTCGATTCCCTTCGGCGACAAAATCGGCCTCGGCTTCGAAGCGGCGCAAAATACCTGGTGGGTCGGCCTGCTCCACCTCGGCTGCTTCCTCACCAAAGTCGTGGCCTTCATCTTCTTCTTCATGTGGGTGCGCTGGACCCTGCCCCGCTTCCGCTTCGACCAACTCATGCGCCTCGGCTGGGTTTTCTTCTTCGAAATCGCTCTCTTCAACGTCTTTCTCACCGCGCTCATCTTGATGCTCGTAAAGTGATCGCCGCTTGGCCTTTCCGGCCTCCGTCGCGCCCCACCCTCCTCCTCCCATGTCCTACGTCGTCGAAAGACCCAAGCTCACCCTGGCCGAGCGCATGTATTTCCCCTCCATCCTGAAGGGGCTCAGCATCACCTTCGGCCACCTTTTCCGCTTCGTCACCGGCAAGGGCAAAGTCACCATGTCCTACCCCGAGGAAAAATGGGACGCCTCCTTGCCCGAGCACTACCGCGGTGCCCCCACCCTCGTCACCGACGAACACGGCCGCGAGCGCTGCGTCGCCTGCCAACTCTGCGAGTTCATCTGCCCGCCTCGCGCCATCACCATCAACCCCGAGCCCATCCCCGCCGGGGAGGCCTTCGCCAAGGTCGAGAAGCGCCCCAAGGCCTTCGAAATCGACATGATCCGCTGCATCTACTGCGGCATGTGCGAAGAAGTTTGCCCCGAGCAAGCCATCTTCCTGCGCAAGGACTACGCCATCACCGGCACCAGCCGCGCCGAAATGGTCCACGACAAAACGCGCCTCTACGAACTCGGCGGCGTCCGCGAGGGCCTCGTCAATAAATGGAATCCGCTCAAATAGCCCGCTGCCCGTCCCCTCTCCGAGCCTTCCCCGAGCGGTCCTTCCCCTGAAAATAGCTCGCTGACACCCCGCTCCTTTTCCCGCCATGCCTTCCGTCCTGTTCTATCTTTTTTCTGCCATCATGCTCGGCTTCGGCATCTTGGTGGTCGCCCTGCGCAATCCCGTCTCCAGCGCGCTTTCCCTGGCCATGTCCTTCCTGGGACTCGCCGCCCTCTTTGTCAGCTTGGGGGCCTTCTTCATCGGCGTCATTCAAGTCTTAGTCTACGCCGGCGCCGTCATGGTGCTCTTCCTCTTCATCATCATGCTGCTCGACATCCAGGCCGAACAGCGCCGCAAACTCAACCTCCCCGCCGTCATTGGCGGCAGCTTCCTCGTCCTCGTCTTCGCCCTCCAGCTCGCCACCGTCCTCGGCAGCTTCCCCGAAGGTCACCGCCTCCTCAATGCCGTTCCCCTCTCCCCTGAGACCGCCCTCGCCGCCCGCCAGGCCGCCGGAACCGTTCACGCCAGCATCGACCAAGACCTCGCCGCCGGTAAACTCCCCGACGTCAAACTCATCGGTGAAACCCTCTTCACCCGCTACCACTTCCACCTCCAAATCATCGGCGTCCTCCTCCTCGTCGCCACCGTCGGAGTCATCGTCATCAGCCGCCGCGAAGACAAAACCGCCGCCCCTAGCGAGCCCGCCGCCCCCGCTCCCTCCCAGCCATGATCACTCTCAACGATTACCTGCTCGTCAGCGGTCTCCTCTTTGCCATCGGCCTCGCCGGCGTCGTGCTGCGCCGCAACCTCATCATCATCTTCATGTGCTTGGAAATGATGCTCAGCGCCGCCAACCTCAGCCTCGTCGCCTTCAGCCGCTTCAACCCCAGCAACGGCCTCCCCGACTACAATGGCCAAATGATGGTCTTCCTCATCATCACCGTCGCCGCCGCCGAAGTCGCCGTCGGCCTCGCCATCATCATCGCCCTCTTCCGCGCCCGCCGCACCGTCCACGTCGATGACCTCGACGCCATGAAACACTAGTCGCCGCCGCCCACGTCTCGCCTTCCCGCCGTCGGCCACCCTGCCGCCCGCCCCTTTTTTCTCCTTCTGCCGCCATGAGCCCCGCCTCAATCATTCTTTTCCTCCCGCTGCTCAGCGCCGCGACCATCCTGCTCGGTCTCAAGCGCAGCCCTAACGCCAGCGCGATCCTTTCCACCGTCGCCACCGCCCTCACCTTCGCCCTCAGCCTCGGACTCCTCTTCCAAGGCCACGCCAGCGACGGCACCCAACTCATCGGCTCCTGGATCCGCCTCAGCGACACCTTCAGCCTCGACATCGCCCTCCATCTCGATGCCCTCAGCAAAGGCATGATGATCGTGGTCACCTCCATCGGCCTCCTCGTCCACCTCTTCTCCCTCGCCTACATGAAAGACGACGAAGGCAAAGCCCGCTACTTCGCCGGCCTTTCCCTCTTCCTCTTTTCCATGACCGGGATCGTCTACGCCGACAATTTCCCCATGATGTTCATCTTCTGGGAACTCGTCGGCCTCAGCTCCTTCATTCTCATCGGCCATTGGTATACCAAAAACAGCGCCGCCGAAGCCGCCAAAAAAGCCTTCCTCACCAACCGCATCGGCGACTTCGGCTTCATGATCGGCATCCTCCTCCTCTGGGCCGCCACCAAGTCCCTCACCTTCGACGGCGTCAAAGCCGGCATCGCCGCCGGTTCCCTCACCGGCGGCCTCCTCACCGCCGCCACCCTCTGCATCTTTTGCGGCACCATCGGCAAAAGCGCCCAGTTCCCCCTGCACGTCTGGCTCCCCGACGCCATGGAGGGCCCCACCCCGGTCTCCGCCCTCATCCACGCCGCCACCATGGTCGCCGCCGGCGTCTACCTCATGGTCAAAGTCTCCTTCCTCATCGCCGCCTCCGCCTCAGCCGGCCTGGTGGTTTCCTGGATCGGCGGCATCACCGCCCTGATGGCCGCCCTCATGGCCACCCAGCAAAACGACATCAAGCGCATCCTCGCTTACTCCACCCTCTCCCAACTCGGCTACATGGTCATGGCCGTCGGCCTGGGCGCCAAAGAGGCCTCCATGTTCCACCTCTTCACCCACGCCTTCTTCAAGGCCCTCCTCTTCCTCGGCTCCGGCGCCGTCATCTATGCCTGCCACCACGAACAGGACATTTGGAAAATGGGCGGCCTCAAGGCCAAAATGCCTGTCACCTTCCTCACCTTCGCCATCGGCACAGCCGCGCTCATGGCAGTGCCCTTCGTCACCTCCGGCTTCTACTCGAAAGAAGCCATCCTCGAAGCCGCCCGCCACCAAAACATCCTCCTCTTCGTCGTCGGCGCCTTCACCGCCTTCCTCACCGCCTTCTACATGACCCGCCTGGTGGTCGTCGCCTTCCTCGGCCAAGCCCGCGCCCACGGCGCCGAACACGCCCACGAAGTCCCCCTCCTCATGCGCGTCCCGCTCATCGTGCTCGCCGTCCCTTCCCTCCTCGCCGGCTTCCACTTCTTCGGCGGCACCGTCCTCGCCGAAAACATGCCGCACCACGAAGGCAGCCCCTTCGGCCTCACCTTCTTCGTCTCCCTCGCCACCCTCATCCTCGGCGTCGCCCTCGGCTGGAAAACCTACGCCGGCCAAACCAGCGACCCCCTCGCCGCCAAGCCCGCCGCCCGCCTCTTCGCTCACAAATTCTACTTCGACGAAGCCTACGCCAAACTCATCACAGTCGTCCAAGACGGCCTCGCCCGGGCCCTCCAAATCCTCGACGGCCTCCTCATCGATGGCCTCGGGGTGCGCGGCTCCGCCAGCTTAGCCAGCGGCACCGGCCACCTCCTGCGCCGCCTCCAAGTCGGCAACCTGCAAGGCTACGCCTTCCTCTTTGGCCTCGGCGTCCTCATCCTCGTCTCCTTCGCCCTGCTCTAGCCCAGCCCCCATGAAAGCTCGCCTCCGCCCCGTCCCGCACTGGGCCTTCGGAGCCGTCGCCTTTCTCCCCCTCAAAATCACCCCCAACCACATCGCCAACAGCGATGTCTTGGCCTGGTCCCTCCTCGGCGTCCTCGCCTTCACCTTGGCCCTCGTCAGCGCCTGCGCCTTCGGCATCTACCGCCACTGCCGCCGCGGCCGCCAAGCTTCTCCCGAAACCGAACTCCTCGAGGAAATCCAGCGCCAGCAACGCTCCCCCCGCGCTCCCGCCCCACCCCTTCCCCGCGCCTCCTCCCATCCTTGGGAGCGCCCCGCCGATTGGTGGCAAAACCCGCCCCAAGACTGAGCTTCCCCTCCCCGCTCCTCCCGCGCCGCTCCCGCTCAGCTCAAGCGCACGCACTCCGCCGTCCGCGCCGTCGCCCCCGCGTGGCGCGCCAAAGCCCGTCGGCCGCGTTCCGCCATCGCCTGCGCCGCCTCCGGCCGCGCCAACAACTCCCGCAGCGCTCCTCCCAGCGCTTCCAACCCCGCCACCTGCCGCACCCCGTCCGCCGACCCCAACAGCTTCATCAGCGCCGCAAAATTCTCCATGTGCGGCCCCGCCACCACCGCCACCCCCGCCGCAATCGCCTCCGCCGGATTTTGCCCTCCCTTCGCCAAAAAACTCTTCCCCACCATCACCACCTCCGCCAACGCCTGCCAATCCCGCAGCTCCCCCGTTGAATCAATCACCACCACTTCCGCCCCCACGCCACTCCCCCCTTCCGCCCCCAGCGCCGAGCGCAGCGCCACCGACCACCCGCACGCCGCCACCGCCGCCTGCACCTCCCCGCGCCGCTCCGCATGGCGCGGCGCCATCAACAGCCGCACCCCCGGAAATTCCGGCCCAATCTCCTTCCACATCCGCGCCAAAGCCTGTTCCTCTCCCGCGTGCGTGCTCGCCGCCAGCACCACCCGCCGTTCCTCCCCCCCAAACGCCTCCCGCAGCAGCTCCCGAAAAACCGCCACCCGCTTCGGCGACGACGGCGCTTGACCCCGCTGGTCAAACTTGATGCTCCCCACCACCCGCAGCGCCCCCGGCGCCACCCCCAGACTTTCCCAGCGACCCACGTCCTCCGGCTCCTGCACCAACACCTGATCCAACATCCCAAAAATCGGCGCCACCAATCCCCGAAACCGCCGAAACCGCCCCTCCGAGCGCGGCGACAACCTCGCATTCACCAAAATCACCGGCACCCCCGCCCGCCGCGCCCGCCACAGCACATTCGGCCACACCTCCGCCTCCACCAAAATCAACTGCCGCGGCCGCAGCCGCCGAAACACCCGCCCCACCACCCACGGCAAATCCACCGGCGAATAAATCACCACCACCCCCCCCGGAGCCTGCTCCTCCGCCACCGCATACCCCGTCGACGTCGTCACCGACAGCACCACCGGCACTTCCGGCTCCGCCCGCAGCATCTCCCCAATCAACTTCCGCGCCACATTCACCTCCCCCACGCTCACCGCATGCACCCAGCGGCACCGACCCGCCACCCCCGCCAAGGCCGCCTCCGTCCCCCCATCAAAAACCCCAAACCGTTGCCAAAACTTCGCCCCATACCCCCCCCGACGCCGCATCTTCAGCGCACTCAGCGGCAACAACACCACCAGCACCAAGGGCAATAACGCATTATAAATCAACAGCACCAGGAATAGCGGCATCAGTTTCAGGCAAAGAATGAAAAAATAATCGCACCACCACGTCGCCATAGCGCCGTTCCACCGCACACGACCACGGCGACCCCACAGGCGCAGGCTGCGCGCTCTTCGCAAACGATTCCAGCACGAATAATCCCCCAGGATTCAGCCGCCCCGCCAACTCCCCAGACCCCAACAACATCCCATCCCAATCCCGATCCCCCTTCCCCTTCAAAAACGGCGGATCCGCAAAAATCAGATCAAATCCCCCACCGCTCCCCTTCAACCACGACTCCACCGGCGCCCCCACCACCGTCCCCCCTCCCAACCCCGCCTTCTTTAAATTCGCCCCAATCACCGGCCCCGCCGCCCGATCCGACTCCACAAACACACAGCTCGCCGCCCCCCGACTCAAACTCTCCAACCCATACGACCCACTCCCCGCAAAAAGATCCACCACCGCCGCCCCCTCCACCCGCTCTCCTAACATCGAAAACACCGCCTCCCGCACCCGGTCCGCCGTCGGCCGCAGCAAGGTCTTCGGTACCTGAATCGGGATTCCCCCCGCACTTCCACTGATGATTCGCATCCCCCCACCAAACCCGCCCCTCCCCCCTTGGAAAGTCGGAATTTCACCCCCCTCTTTCCTCCCCCCCTCAAAAATCCCCCTGTCATCCACCCCCACCGCGCTTACCCCTCCCTTCCATCCAACCCCGTCCCCATGGCCACCCCCGCTTCCATCCCCGAACTCACCGCCCACATCCGCGCCTTCCGCGACGCCCGCGACTGGCAACAATTCCACAGCCCCAAAGACCTCGCCGTCGCCATCGTCGCCGAAGCCGGCGAACTCCTCCAGCCCTTCGTCTGGAAATCCCCCGAACAATCCTGGACCATCGCCCAAGCCCAGCGCCCCGCCATCGCCGACGAAATCGCCGACGTCGCCATCCTCCTCTTCGAACTCGCCGACCAACTCAACCTCGACCTCGCCCACGAAATGCGCGCCAAACTCGCCCGCAACGAACTCCGCTACCCCGCCGACAAAGCCCGTGGCTCCAATCTCAAATACAACGAACTCTAA
>CALQKQ020000184.1 GCA_943331195.2 Akkermansia muciniphila
CCACGGAGCAGGAGAAGATCGACATCGCTTTTCGGGTCGTCGCGGATCACATTCGCACCTTGGGTTTTGCCATCGCGGATGGGATTCAGCCGGGGAACAGCGACCGGAACTACGTGTTGCGCCGCATTTTGCGCCGGGCGGTGAAATACGGCCGCACCTTGGGATTCACGGAGCCGTTCTTTTACAAGCTGGCGGACACCTTGGCGGCGCACATGGGGGAGGTTTTCCCGGAAATTCGGGCGCGCAAGGAGTTCGTCAAGCAAACCTTGAAGACGGAGGAGGAAGCGTTCAATCGGACCTTGGACAAGGGGATTCAACTCTTTGAGCATGAGGCCACGGCGCTCCGGGAGGCGGCGGGCGCGGGTGGGGCACCGGGGATCATTTCGGGCGCTTTCGCTTTTCGGCTGTATGACGAACAGGGCTTTCCGCTAGACCTGACGGAATTGATGGCGCGGGAGCGCGGGCTAGGGGTCGACAAGGAGGGCTTTTCGGTGTTAATGAGCCAGCAGCGGGAGCGGGCGCGGGCGGCGCAGAAGAAGTCGGTGATCAAGCTTTCGGAGATTGAGACCAAGGAGGCGACGCAGTTCCGCGGTTATGAGGTGGAGGAGACGGAATCCACGGTATTGGAAGTGGTGACGGTGGGGGACAAGACGGCGGTGATTTTGGATGTGACGCCTTGTTATGCGGAGATGGGGGGGCAGCTGGGCGACAGCGGGCTGCTGTTGGCGGGGGCGGAGGTGCTGCCGATCACGCACACGCAAAAGTCGGGGAACACCTTCTTGCACTACTTGGGGGCGGAGGACGTCACTTTGGTGGCGGGGGCGGCGGTCACGGTGCGGGTGGACCGGGCGCGGCGCGCGGCGATTTCGCGCCACCACAGCGTGACGCACCTCTTGCACTGGGCTCTGCACGAGGTTGTTAGTGTTGAAGCGACTCAGAAGGGTTCGTATGTGGGACCGGAAAAATTGACGTTTGATTTCAACAGCGCGGCGCTGAGTGCGCAGCAGGTCGCGGACATTGAGCGCTTGGTGAATCAGCGGATTGTGGAGGACGCGGTGGTTTCGTGGTCGGAGGTGGCCTACGCCGAGGTGAAGAGTCGCCCGGAAATCATGCAGGCCTTTGGTGAGAAATATGGGGAGACGGTGCGGGTGGTGCAGGTGGGCGGGCAGGCGGGGGCGCTGAACGGCTATAGCATGGAGCTTTGCGGGGGCACCCACATTCGGCGCACGGGCGAGATTGGGCTTTTCAAGATCGTTAGCGAAGCGGCGACGGGCGCGGGGATTCGCCGGATTGAAGCCCTGGCGGGCGGTCCGGCTTATGAGCAGGCGGCGGCCGACGCGGCGCGGCTCAAGCAGCTTGCGAGCAAAATCGGAGCGCCGCTGCCGGATCTGGAAAAGAAACTAGAGTCGTTGCTCGAGCAGACCAAGGCCTTGGAAAAAGCGTTGAAGTCGGCGCAGCAGCGCGAGGCGGCGAACCGCGCCAAGGAGTTGCTCGGGCTGGCGCAAGGTTCGGTGTTGGTGGCCAATTTGGGGGAGGTGGAGGGGGATTATGCCTTGGCGGTGAGCGATGCGCTGAAGAGCCTTTTTGATGGGGTGGTGGTGCTGGGGAGCAGCGGGGGGGGCAATGTGGCCCTGATCGCCACGGTTTCCAAGGATCATCAACCCCGGGTGCAGGCGGGCAAAATCATCCAGGCGATCGCGCCGATGGTGGGAGGCAAGGGCGGCGGGAAGGCGGACTTTGCGCGGGGCGGGGGCAAGGAGGTGAGCGGCCTGGAGGCGGCGCTGGAAGCGGCGCGGGGCTTGGCGGCGGGGTGAGGGTGCGAGGGGGAGGCTGCGGCTTTCCCTTTGCAAAAGGGCTTGGCGGCAGGCATGGGAACCCAGGCCAAGTTTTGATCAACAATTCTTGATTTCACATTTCTTTTAACCGACACATCTCATCAATCCTATGTCAGCACTCAGCATCAAGAAAATCATCGGCCGCGAAGTCATTGATTCCCGGGGGAATCCCACGGTGGAAGTGGACGTTTTGTTAGAAGGTGGGGCGTTGGGTCGGGCGGCGGTGCCGAGTGGGGCGTCGACGGGCGAGCACGAGGCGTGGGAGTTGCGGGATGGGGACAAGGGGCGGTTTTTGGGGCGCGGGGTGCAGAAGGCGGTGAGGAGTGTGAATGAGATCATCGCGCCGGCGTTGCTGGGGAAGTGTGCCACCTCGCAGAATGTGTTGGACGGGATCATGCTGGGGCTCGATGGCACTGCTAACAAAGCGAAGCTGGGGGCCAATGCGATTTTGGGAGTGAGCCTGGCTTTGGCCAAGGCGGCGGCGGCGGGGCTGAACTTGCCGCTTTATAAATACCTGGGGGGCCCGAACGCCAAGGTCTTGCCGGTGCCGATGATGAACATCATCAATGGCGGGGCGCACTCGGATGCTCCGATCGACTTCCAGGAGTTCATGGTGATGCCGAAGGGAGCCCCGAGCTTCAGCGAGGCGATTCGGTATGGAGCGGAGATTTTCCACTCGTTGAAAAAGGTCTTGCACGACCGCGGGTTGAGCACGGCGGTGGGCGACGAGGGCGGTTTTGCGCCGACCTTGAAGAGTGCGGACGACGCCTTGGCGGTCATCGCGGAGGCGGTGGACAAGGCTGGCTACAAGTTGGGCGAGCAGATTTTCATTGCGTTGGACTGTGCGGCTTCGGAGTTTTACGACAAGGAGAAGAACGCCTATGTCTTCAAGAAGTCGGATGGCTCGATCAAGTCTGGGGCGGAAATCGTGGATTACTATGCGGACTTGCAGAAGCGCTATCCGATCATTTCCATTGAAGATGGCTGTGCGGAAAACGACTGGGCGTCCTGGAAGTTGCTCACGGACAAGCTGGGCCACAGCACCCAGTTGGTGGGTGACGACCTGTTTGTGACCAACGTCAAGTTCCTCCAAAAGGGGATCGACACCGGCACGGCCAATTCCATTTTGGTCAAGGTGAACCAGATCGGTTCCCTAACGGAGACTTTAGACAGCGTGGAGCTGGCGCAGACGCACGGCTATACGGCGGTGCTGAGCCACCGCTCGGGGGAGACCGAGGACAGCACCATTGCGGACTTGGCGGTGGCCACGAACTGTGGACAGATCAAGACGGGATCGATGAGCCGTTCGGATCGGATTGCGAAATACAATCAGCTGCTGCGCATTGAGCAGGAGCTGGGCGACACGGCGGTTTACGGCGGCAAAATGAAGCACTAAAGCGTCCTGGGGAGGGGGCGGTTTTGGGCGAAAAGGGGCTGAGAAGCCTGCTGCTTCGCCGAGAGCCGAACCCTCTGCGGGTCGGTTAGACATTCTCACTCCATGGCTCGGCAAATCATTGAGGAACTGGATGAGCCGCAGACGATTTGGTCTACGGTGAGTCGCTTTGCGGGCTTGGGGTGCCTGCTCCTGTTCATCGGGATCATCTCGGTGCCGTTTTTTCCGCGGTTTCGCGACTACCGTCTGCTCAATGAAGAGGGGCGCAGCGTGGCGGCCCGGCGCGACAAATTGAAGGCGCAGCTGGAGGAGAAGGAGGCGGAACTGCGCTTGGTGGAGTCGGATCCGCAGTTTTTAGAATTGAAGGCGCGGGACCACCTTGACCTCTCGAAAGAGGGCGAGGTGGTTTTCCGCTTTGAGGCGCCGAAGTAAAGGGGGCGCGGGAGGCGCGCGGGCGGGTTAGGCGCGGCGGCGGCGCAGCAAGGTGCATCCGGCGAGCAGACCGAGCAGGGCGGAGCTGGGCTCGGGGACGGTGGCGGCGACGGAGAGGTTGTCGACGGTGACGGTGGCGGCGTTGGCGGCGGCGCCCTGGCGCAGATTGACGGAGGAGATGCTGGTGGCGTCGGTCCCAATGGTGGTGGCGGCGACGTAGGGGGTGTCGAGGGAGCCGTCCTCGGAGCTGGGATTGAGGAAGAGGGCTCCGGTATCGTTGATGAGGCCGGGGACGAAATCGTAGCGGATGAGGATTTGTTGGGGGGAGTTCAAGGTGAGCACGGTGGATCCGTAAGTGGGGGCACCGCTGCTGGTGGCCAAGGCGAGGACGTAGCCGGTGCCGCTGGACTTGGCGTAGAGGCGTCCAAAAAAGTTAGAAATGCCGCCGTCGCCGAGGTGGAGGAAGTGGTCGCCGGTGGCCTGGGCGGAGATGACGTTGATGGTGGCGGAGAGGTAGACGCTGCCGCTGGTGACGGCGCCGGGGAAGACGCGGTTGGCGTCTTCGCCAGTTGTTGTTAGGGAAACGAGGCCGTTGGAGGCGGTGTTGGAGACGGTGATGGGGTTTAACGTGCTAGTTCCGGTCCGGGCCCAGCTGGATTGGCCGATGAGGGCGGCGTCGCTGTAGGCGGGGGTGTTGAAGTCGGTGGCGTAGAGCACGGTGAGAGCGGCGTGGGCGGGGAGAGCTCCCAGGCAAAGGGCGGCGGCGGCGGCGGCGAGGTGGCGTTTGAAGATCATGAATATATGAAGGTTATTTTAACTTTATACAGCTCTGGGGTGAAGCGTCTACTCAGAAAGGGTGTCTGAAGTGTCACCCGGCGGGCCGAGTGGCCGAGGGCGGCGGCGCATTGAGGAGCGGCAATCGTGCCAGAGCGGGGCGGCAAGTGGGATGCGGCCGAAGATGTCAGGGACGCCAGGGGGCGGCTAGTCTAAGTAGAGGAGGGCGCTGGAGCTGAGGAGGGAGTGGCAGAAGTCGGTGAGGGCGGAGCGGTCGGTGGGGGCCGAGGAGGTGGGGGCGAGGAAGGCGAGGGATTCGCTGCGTTCGTCGGGGGTGGGGGGGCGGCCTGCGGTGCGCCACCAGGCGGCGTCGACTTGGTCTGGTGGGGGGAGGTCGGCGAGGCTGAGGGCCATGGCGGCGGCGCGGTTGGCCATGAAGGGGCTATTGGCGAGGAAGAGGGCTTGGGTGGGGGTGGTGGTGGTGTCTCGGCTGGGGCTGCTTTGGAAATGTTGGGGGGCGTCGAAGACTTCAGCGAGGGGATCGGGGGAGTTGCGGAGGACTTTGCTGTAGATGGCGCGGCGGGGCAGGGAGGTATCGACGGGGGGGCCGCCGAGTTCGCGGGTGAGTTCGCCAGTGGCTTGGAAGAAGGCGTCGCGGATGGGTTCGGCGTGGAGGCGGCGGGTGGTCCAGCGCCCGAGGAGGCGGTTGTCGGGATCGGCGAGGCGGGCGGCGGCGTTCGGGTTGAGGTGTCCTTGTTGCCAGGTGGCGCTGGTGAGGATGAGGCGGTGGAGTTTTTTGAGGCTCCAGCCGTCTTGGATGAAGCGCTGGGCGAGCCAGTCGAGGAGTTCGGGGTGGGAGGGAGGGTCGCCGAGGCGACCGAGGTCGCTGGTGGTGGTGGTGAGGCCTTGGCCGAAGTGTTGTTGCCAGACGCGGTTGACCATGACGCGGGCGGTCAGGGGGTTGGTGGGTTGGGCGAGCCAGGCGGCGAGGGCGCTGCGGCGGCCGGTGCTGTGGGGGAGGGGGTGGACGGCGGCGGGGGCGGGGTCGAGGAGGGAGGGAAAGCCGGGGGGGATGGGGCCGAGGGATTCGCGGTTAGGGATGGTGAGGGGAGGGGCGGTGGGGCCGATGTCGGCGGCGGTGGCAGCGGTGGGCAAGGGGGGCGGCTTGCTTGGGTCGAGGGCGGCTAGTTCGTGGCGGAGGGCGACGAGTTGTTGTTTGGTTTCGCCTTTGATGGCGGCGTCGATGTGATCCCATTCGTAGAGGACTTGGCGCCAGGCGAGTTGGGCGATTTGTTGTTGATAGGGGTTACGGAGTTCGGGGGCTTGGTTGAGGAGGGCTTGGGTTTCGGGGGGGAAGGCGGCGACGGCGCGGAGGCGGGCGGCTTCGCGGGCGGGGGCTTCGAGTTCGGCAATGCGTTGGCGGGTGGAGGCGGTGGCGGCTTCCCACTGGGCTTGTTGGGTTTGGTGTTGGGCGAGGGCGGCGAGCGGGAGCACGGGGGTGGCGTCGCGGGGGTCGAGGGGGGCGAAGAAGGCTTGGAGGCGGAAGTAGTCTTCTTGGAGGAGGGGGTCGAATTTGTGGTCGTGGCAGCGGGCGCATTGCAGGCCGAGGCCGAGAAAGACGTCGGCAGTGGTGTCGGTGATGTCGTTGAGGATGGCGCGCCATTGTCCGGCGGCGTCGCGGTTGTTGTATTCGTAGATGCCGTGGCGGAGGTAGCCGGTGGCGATGAGGGCTTGGGGGTCGGAGGGAAAGAGTTCGTCGCCTGCTAACTGCTCGCTGAGGAAGCGGTCGTAGGGTTTGTCGGCGTTGTAAGCGGCGATGACATAATCGCGATAGCGCCAGGCATCGGGGCGGAAGTCGTCGGCTTTGTAGCCATCGCTGTCGGCGTAGCGGACGAGGTCGAGCCAGAGGCGGGCTTGGTTTTCGCCGTAATGAGGGCTGTCGAGCAGGTGGTCGACGAGCTGTTCCCAGGCCATGGGGGAGGGGTCGCGGAGGAAGGCTTCGGTTTCCTGGCGGGTGGGGGGGAGGCCGAGGAGGTCGAAGTAGAGGCGGCGGACAAGGGTGTGAGGGGCGGCAGGGGGAGCAGGCGCGAGGCCTGCTTGTTCGAGGCGGGCGAGGATGAAGGGGTCGAGCGGCGAGCGGGCCCAGGCGGGGTTGGCGACGGCGGGGACGGGGGCTTGGCGGAGGGCTTGGAAGGACCACCAGGCGCGGTCGGCGGGGCTAAACTCGCGGGGGCGAGCGGCTGGCGCGGGCGAACCGAGGAGCAGGGCGGCAAGGGCGAGGAGCAGGACGCGGCAGGGCATGGGAAAACGTCCGGGGACGTGCGGCACCATACGGCCGGGGAGGGGCCTTGTAAAGCTGGGGTGGTCTGGGCGGCGCTGCGGCCCTTGTGCTCTGCCTGCTGGCCTCACTTGATGGCATCGAGGATGTCGGAGGAAAGGACGAAGCCTTCGCGGCGGCTTAGCTCCCGGAGCACGGCGGAGCGCTCCTGGGCAAGGCAAATTACCTGGTAAGGCAAATTACCTGGTAAAAAGCGCGAGGGCCTGCCACCGCGCGCGCAGGGCAAGGCGAAAGCCTTTTACGGTACAACCTTTACACCCCCCCCTCTCCTTGGAGAGCCTCCTCGGAAGACACCATCGTCCAACCGATCGCCTCGGCCTAGGCGAGGATCGGGGCTGGCATGGTTTTGTGGCGGTGCCATGCGTCGTTCTGCTCGCAGCGGCTGCAGGAGAGGAGTTAGGATCAGAAGTCGCGCCAGTGGACTTCGGCCTCACTCAGGGCGGTGCTGACGCCGA
>CALQKQ020000185.1 GCA_943331195.2 Akkermansia muciniphila
GCGGTTCGTAAAAATGCGCTCCGCGATTTATGGAGAACCGCTCTGCGGTTCGTAGACGTGCCCGAAAAAGTATTTTTATATTTGTTATAGACCCTTTTTGATTTTGCAAACCATTGGAAATCAATTCCAAAATACTAGTTAATAAGACGATTTTGGACTTTTTGCGGGGACGTCCTTAAACCGTTGTGGTCGATCTCCCTGCAGCGCCGCAGACTGCCTAGCGAAAGTCCAACGGGCCCTGGTCTGGCGAAGCATAAGCCTGTGGCAGCTACTTGCTGGCGCGATCGCTCAGATCCCCGTCCGCCCCCGCCCTGTCACAACCCCTCCTTGCCATCCTCCCCGGCCTCGGACAGACTGTCGCACATGGATGCCACGGTTCTTATCGTCGACGACGAAAAACACACCCGCGAGGGCCTCCGCCAAGCGCTCGAGGACGACTTCGACGTCTACATCGCGGCCGACCGCGCCGAGGCCATGGAATTGCTCAAAAATGAGCGCATCGACGTCATGCTCACTGACCTTCGGCTTGGCGCCGACGACGGCATGCAGCTCATCGAAGCCGCGGTGGCCCTGCCCCAAGCCCCCGTGGTCATCATGATGACCGCCTACGGGAGCGTCGACACCGCGGTCGAGGCCATGAAGCGCGGCGCCTGGCACTTCGTCACTAAGCCCCTCAACCTCGAAGCCCTCGACCTCCTCATCAAGCGGGCCCTGCGCAGCCGGAAGCTGGAGCTGGAAAATACCTCGCTGAAGCGCCAAGTCGAAGACCGCTTCGCCCTCGACCGCATTTTGGGAAAATCCCTCCCGATGCAGCGCGTCTTTGAAACCATCACCCAAGTGGCGCCCACCCGCGCCACCGTCCTCATCGAGGGCGAAAGCGGCACCGGCAAAGAACTCGTCGCCCACGCCATCCACAACCTCAGCGGCCGCCCCAAGGCCAAACTGGTCATCGTCCACTGCGCCGCCCTCAGCCCCCAACTCCTCGAAAGCGAACTCTTCGGCCACGAAAAGGGCTCGTTCACCGGGGCCATGGAGCGCCGCATCGGCCGCTTCGAACAAGCCAACGGCGGCACCCTCTTCCTCGACGAACTCGGCGAAATCGACGCCTCCATCCAAGTCAAACTCCTCCGCGCCCTCGGCGAACGCACCATCGAGCGCGTCGGCGGCAACGCCACCATCAAGGTCGACGTCCGCGTCGTCGCCGCCACTAACAAGGACCTCGCCGGCCTCGTCGCCGACGGCAAATTCCGCGAAGACCTGTACTTCCGCCTCAACGTCGTCAGTCTCCACATGCCCCCCCTGCGCCAGCGCAAGGAGGATATCCCCACCCTCGCCAACGCCTTCCTCCGCGAACTCGCCAAAGAAAACGGCAAACCCATGCGCGAAATCGGCCCCGAAACCATGCAGGCCCTCACCGCCTACAACTGGCCCGGCAACGTCCGCGAACTGCGCACCGCCATCGAACACGGCATCGTCATGGGCACCGGCGCCCGCATGCTCTTGCGTCACCTCCCCGCCACCCTCCGCGGCGAGGCCCCCGCCCCCACCATGCACCGCCCCCTCCGCCCCGGTGCCCCCTTCGAGCCCAGCCCCTCCGCCATCGTGCTGCCCTCCGACCTCTCCATCGAAAAAATGGAAATCCGCTTCATCCTCGAAGCCCTCCAGCGCACCCGGCAAAACCGCAGCGAAGCCGCCAAACTCCTCGGCATCTCCCGCCGCACCCTCCAGCGCAAACTCAAAGAACTCAAACTCTCCGACGACTCCAGCGATTCCCCCAGCGATTCCCCCGACTGAGCCCCCTCCCCCAGGCGGCACGCAAATGATTGCGCCCTCGCTGCGAGCGTGCATACTGCCGCACCGCTTTCCTTCCCTACAGGCTCCCTCGGCTTCACCCGCGCGCCTTTTCCTGCGCGCCAAAAAGCCCCTCTTTCCTCCCCTTCCCCACCCACCGCATGGCCAATAACGAAATCGCAGCCGCCGCCCCTCAGGAACTAGACGCCGGAATGATGGTCCGCAGGGCCCTCTTCCTCGTCCTCCTCTTCGGCCTCACTTTCTACTACCTCGGCCTCGATTTCAAAGGCCTCTCCGCCCCCAAAGGCATGGAGCAAGCCGTCGTCGCCAGAGAAATCGCCAAAGGCAACGGCTACTATACCCCCGTCCTCAAACCCCTCGCCTGGAAACAAGTCGAAAAACGCGTCAAAGACCTCAAAGGCCCCAGCGCTCAATTAGAACTCGACCGCATCCCGGACACCTATCACGCCCCCCTCAATCCCCTCGTCAATAGCCTCATCCTCGGCACCGCCAAAGAATCTTGGACCCTCGGCGATAAACAGTCCATCTACACCCCCGACGTTCTCATCGCCGGCGTGGCCATGGTGCTCCTCCTCGCCTCCATCGGCATCACCTACCTCCTCGTCTCCCGCATCTTCGACGCCCGCATCGGCGGCGTCACCGCCCTCCTCCTCCTCCTCTGCGAACTGCTCTGGAAATTTTCCCAGACCGGCCTCCCCCAGATGCTGATGCTCTTCCTCTTCTGCTTCGGCACCTTCTTCCTCTACAAAGCCGTCGAAAATGAAGCCCAAGGCCGCGGTGCCTTCCTCTGGCTCTGCCTCACCGGCGGCTTCTTCGGCCTCCTCGCCCTCGCCCACTGGCTCACCCTCTGGATGTTCTTCGGACTCCTCGTCTTCGTCGCCGCTTACTTCCAACGCCGCCTCCTCCTCCTCGCCATGCTCCTCACCATCGTCGGCCTCATCACCGGCATCTGGGGCTACCTCAACTACCAATCCACCGGCAACCCCCTCGGCGCCGGCCTCTACGCCTTCTACGCCGGCTTAGGCGGCTCCGGCTCCGAAGACGCCCTCTTCCGCGACCTCGAACAAACCGTCGGCGGCCTCAACTTCCAAGGCTTCCTCCGCAAAGTCGTCGGCAATTCCCTCGCCCAAATCACCGAACTCTACGGCTACCTCGGCGGCGTCGTCGCCGCCCCCCTCTTCTTCCTCAGCCTCCTCCACCCCTTCCGCCGCAAGGAAATCGGCGACTTCCGCTGGGCCATCCTCGCCATGTGGCTCTTCGCCGTCATCGGCATGACCCTCTACGGCATCAAACCCCTCAAGGATTCCACCACCCACGAAAACAACCTCCACCTCCTCTTCATCCCCCTCATGACGGGCTACGGCCTCGCCTTCCTCTCCGTCCTCTGGAACCGCCTCAACTTGCCCCTCCAAATCCCCGCCTTCCGCAACGGCCACTTCGTCCTCGCCGTCCTCGTCAGCGCCTCCCCCTTCCTCCTCAACCTCGGCCCCCGCGTCATGGACCTCAGCCGCATCGATAAAGAATTCAAAGTCCAATACCCCAACTACATCCCGCGCCTCCTCAAAGACTACGCCGACCTCATCCCAGAAAACGAAATCATCGTCTCCGATATCCCCTGGGCCGTCGCCTGGTACGGCCAGCGCAGCAGCTTCTGGCTCCCCAAAGACCAAGGCCAACTCTCCCGCCTCATGGCCCTCGGCAAAGACAAAGGCACCCCCCTCTCCGCCCTCCTCCTCAGCCCCCAAATCCTTTGGGGCCCCATGAACCACGTCAGCCAACCCCGCACCGAATTCTTCGACTGGCGCCAATACATCCTCTTCTACCCCGCCATCGGCCTCGCCAAAAATGAACGCGAAATCTCCGCCATGCAGGAAATGCTCACCACCGACATGCCCATGAAAAACTACCGCGACGTCGGCTCCCCCTTCGGCCGCCTCTACCTCTTCATGACCGAAAATAAACTGCCCTCCTCCCCAGAAAAGGCGGCCCTCTAACCGCCATGCCGGCTCGCCATCTCGAAAAAGTCCAGGCCCACGCCCGCAAGGCCCTGGCCCCTGAACCAGACCAGGTCCAAGCCGACCTCATCAAGCGCTACCGCAGCTTCCTCAAAAAAGAGGACCACCGCATCCGCCTCCAACACAAAGCCGGCGCCAGCGGCACCGACGTCTGCACCCAGCGCAGCACCCTCCTCGACGTCGTCCTCCACAACCTCTTCGCCGGCGCCCTCGAAAAATCCGCCGCCCAAGTCCCCGTCACCCTCGTCGCCACCGGCGGCTACGGCCGCGCCCTCCTCAACCCAGGCAGCGACATCGACCTCCTCTTCCTCCTCCCCGAACGCGGCGGCCGCGAACTCTCCCGCCGCACCCAAGACCTCATCGAAAAGGTCCTCTACATGCTCTGGGACGTCGGCTTCAAAGTCGGCCACGCCGTCCGCACCCTCAAGGAAACCTACGCCCAGGCCAACGCCGACCACCAAACCAAAACCGCCCTCCTCGACTGCCGCTTCATCAGCGGCGACCAGGCCCTCTTCGACGACTTCATCAAAAATTTCCCCAAACAATGCCTCGCCGGTAAACAACAAGCCTTCCTCGCCTTCCGCGCCGACGACCTCCGCGAACGCCACGCCAAACACAGCAACACCGTCTACCTCCAAGAACCTCACCTCAAAAACGGCTGCGGCGGCCTCCGCGATTTCCACAACATCCTCTGGTGCTGCCAAGTCAAACTCGGCCTCCGCGATATCGCCGACCTCACCACCACCAAAATCTTCTCCCGCATCGCCAGCCAAGAAATCAGCAAAGCCCACGACTTCCTCCTCCGCGTCCGCAACGACCTCCACTACGTCGAAAAACGCCCCACCGACCTCCTCACCCTCCGCGCCCAAGGCGTCGTCGCCACCAACCTCGGCTACCCCGGCCGCCGCATCGTCCAGCGCTGCGAATCCTTCATGCGCGACTTCTACCACCACGCCCGCAACCTCTACCAACACAACCTCTCCCTCATGGAGCGCTTCGAACTCGAAAAAGTCGAAGAAAAAGACGGCATCTTCAGCTTCCTCGCCCTCCGCAAAGGCCCCAAACGCGAAAGCTTCGACGGCTTCTACAGCCGCGACGGCTTCATCTTTCCCGACGATCAGAACATCTTCCAAAGCGATAGCTCCCGCATGATGCGGCTCTTCCAACACTGCCAACTGCGCCGCCTCAAACTCAGCCCCCCCATCCGCCTCCTCTTCAAAGAACACTACGGCCTCATCAACCGCACCTTCCGCTACCGCAAAGCCAACCGCGAAACCTTCGAAGCCATCCTCAGCCGCAAAGGCGAAGTCGGCCCCACCCTCCGCCAAATGCACCGCGTCGGCTTCCTCGGCCGATACCTCCCCGAATTCGGCGCCCTCACCGACCTCGTCCAACACGAATTCTTCCACCGCTACACCGCCGACGAACACACCCTCAAATGCCTCGAACAACTCGATGGCCTCAGCGATAACAAAGACCCCAAACGCGCCTTCCACCAAAAACTCTTCCACGACCTCGAAGACCCCTTCGTCCTCTACGCCGCCCTCCTCATGCACGACACCGGGCGCGCCGAAAATGTTCGCAAACACGCCTACGCTAGCACCGAACTCGCCGACGCCGTCTGCCGCCGCCTCCAAGTCCCCGATACCCGCCGCAACCTCCTCCTCTTCCTCGTCGATAACCACCTCCTCTTCTGGCACACCGCCACCACCAGAAACCTCGAAGACCCAGAAGTCATCGCCGCCTTCGCCAAAATCGTCCGCCGCCGCGCCTGGCTCGATGCCCTCTTCCTCCACACCTACGCCGACTCCCGCGCCACCAACGAAGCCGGCTGGACCGATTGGAAAGAATCCCTCGTCCGCCAACTCTACAAAGCCACCGCCGCCTACTTCGCCGACCAAGACGCCTTCCGCAGCACCCTCCCCCTCGCCGAACAACGCAGCGCCACCCTCGCCCTCCTCGACGACTCCTACGCCCTCGAACTCGACGCCCACTTCGCCGCCATGCCGGAGCGCTACCTCGCCCACCGCACCCCCACCAGCATCGCCCGACACCTCAAAGCCTTCCGCGCCTTCTACCGCCAACAACGCAAAGACGACCGCGCCAGCGCCCTCACCCCCATCCTCAAATGGACCGCTCGCCCCGAACAAGGCTCCAGCGAACTCATCCTCTGCACCTGGGACCGCCTCCTCCTCCTCTCCAAAATCGCCGGCGCCCTCGCCGCTAACTCCCTCAATATCCTCCGCGCCGACTTCTTCCTCCGCTCCGATAACCTCGTCCTCGACGTCTTCCGCGTCTGCACCACCGACTTCGAACCCGTCACCAGCGAAAAACAAATCAAAGGCGTCGCCGACCTCATCGCCCGTGCCTGCGCCGGCGAATCCATCGACTTCGCCGCCCTCATCGCCAAACGCATCAAGGAAGAACCCGAACCCCTCCCCGGCTGGCGCAGCGAATTCCCCATGCGCGTCTTCATCACCAACGAACAACACCGCGACTACACCATCGTCGAAATCCAAGCCGTCGACCGCATCGGCCTCCTCTTCCAAATCTTCCACACCATCGGCCAACACCGCCTCGAAATCACCCACGCCCGCATCAATACCGAAAAAGGCGCCGCCATCGACTCCTTCTGCCTCACCGGCCCTAATGGGAAAAAAGTCACCGACCTCCCCCTCCTCCAGCAACTCAAGGCCGACCTCGAACAAGCCTGCCTCATCCCCGCCTAGTCACCTCTAGGCAGACCCCCCAGCCCAGGATTTCCACGACAAATCCCCCCTTTGCCCCCACCTTGTCGGGCATGTCCCCCACGGCCGCCCCCCCTCTCCGCCCCCGCAGTCGGCGCGCCCCACTCGCCCGCGCCCTCGCCGCCGCCGCCCTCGCCGCCGCCGCCTACTTCCTCCTCCCCTGGGCCCTCCCTTGGCCCGACGCCCTCAGCCAACCCGTCCCCTCCGGCCTCCGCCTCACCGACCGCAGCGGCCAACCCCTCCGCCGCCTCCTCGCCGATGGCCACCGCAGCCATCCCCCTGGCCCCCTAGCGGAATTCCCAGAGTTCCTCATCGCCGCCACCCTCGCCGCCGAAGACCAACGCTTCTTCCACCACGGCGGCATCGACGCCCCCGCCATCCTCCGCGCCCTCCGCGACAGCCTCCGCGCCCGCCGCGCCGTCTCCGGCGCCAGCACCATCACCCAACAACTCGTCAAACTCGCCTCCCCCCAACCCCGCACCCTCCACACCAAACTCCGCGAAATGCTCACCGCCCGCCGCGTCGAAATGACCTGGAGCAAACCCCTCATCCTCCAAAACTATTTCGCCCGCCTCGACTACGGCAACCTCCACCGCGGCCCCCAAGCCGCCGCCCTCGGCTACTTCGGCAAACCCC
>CALQKQ020000186.1 GCA_943331195.2 Akkermansia muciniphila
AACTCGCGGAGGACGGGGGGGAGGAGGTGGCGGGTGGCCTCGGAGGGGCAGGCGAGGCGGAGGGTGCCGCGGAAGCTGGTGTCGAGGTTAGCGAGATCGGCGCGGGCTTTGGCCATTTGGAGGAGCACGGCGTCGGCGCAGAGGAGGAGGCGTTGGCCGGCGGGGGTGGGGCCGAGGTGGCGGCCGTTGCGGTGGAGGAGTTTGCAGCCGAGGTCTTGTTCCAGCTTGCGGAGAGCGTGGCTGATGGCGCTTTGGGTGAGGCCGAGGTGGCGGGCGGTTTCCGTGAAGCTCCCGGTGCGCGAGAGGGTGGAAAACATGCGGAGCTGCCAGGAATCGATCACTTCGTCCATAGACGAAGCCTAAGCAGGTGACGGGCCAGGGTGGGCTAGGATTTCGCGGAGGGCGGCGCGGAGGGGAGGGTGGGGGGCGCTCAGGGGAGCCACTGCTGGAGGGGGCGCTGGGCTAGGCCGGCCTGGAGCACGAGGTGGCGGAGCACGAGGAGGCTGGCGATGGAATCGAAGAGGGCGTCGTGGAAGTGGCGGCCTGGGCAGGCGGCGCAGAGCTCAGGAGAGAGGTTGGCGGCGGCGATGAGGCTTTCGAGGGAGTAGTCGCGCAGGCCGGGCCAGAAGCGGCGGGCGAGGGTGAGGGTATCGACCCAGGGACCGAAGCCGTGGAGGGGGAAGGCGCGGAGGAAGCGTTTTTCGGTGGCGGCGCCGTGGGCCACGACGCAGCGGTTGGCGAGGCGGGAGTTGAGTTCGGGCCAGAGGCTGAGGAAGGGGGGGGCGGAGGCCAAGTGGGCGGCGGTGATGCCGTGGACTTGGCTGGCCTGCCAGGTGATAGGCTGGGTGGTGTGGAGGTAGGAGACGAAGGATTCGCCGGGGGCCAAGGCGAGATCGCGCATGACGGCGATGCCGATTTGGACGGGGGTATCGGTGCTGCCTGGGGAGACGCCTGCGGATTCGAAGTCGATGGCGGCGAAGACGACTTGGTGGGGCAGGAGGGCGAGGGGCATGGGAGGCGAGCGGGGTCGACTAAGTGGGGAGGAGGTCCTGGGGGCCTAGTTGGCGGCGGGCGCTGATAAATTCGACGAGGGCGTCGCGGGATTCGGTGGGGTGGATGGTGAGCTGAGCGCGGGGTTGGAGGCAGGTTTGGCCGAGGCGCTCGAAGCGGCGTCCGGCGGACTGGGCATCGTAGGCGTTGAGGGCGATGCGGTAGGATTTGGCGGGGTCGACGGGGGCGCCGTCGGGGGTGGCGATGGCGGTGACTTTGAGTTGGGATTTGAGTCCTTGGGTGGTGACGCGGAAGCCGTCGAGTTGGTGGGTGGAGTGTTTGGCGGAGTAGAGTTCCTCCATGACTGGGAAGAGTTCGGCGCCGGTGAGGAGGACGGTGGCGAGGCGGTTTTCGTAGGGGATGACGTCCCCCAATTGGCCGAGGGTGACGGGGCCTGCGGGGAGTTCGCGGTCCCCGAGGAAGAGGCCGTGGATGACGCCGTCGACGGGGACGCCGCGGGTGGCGAGGGCGTGGCGGATGCTGCGGGTGATGAGGAGGAGGGAGGGAGGGGGTGCGCCGGGGCGGCTGAGGGAGGGGAGGGGTGCGGTGAAGGTGGCGACGGTGCGGGCCATGAGGTTGTGGGCGGCGGCGAGGTCGGGGGCGGCGGCGGCGAGGATGAGGGGGTCTTCGGGGATGGTGCCGGCCATGAGGTGGGTGGAGAGGCTGCGGTTGACGAGTTGGCGGGAGTCGAGGTCGAAGGTGAGGTCGATGCGGCCGAGGTGGATGCCGTAGTAGCTGGCCTGGGTGTAGGGGATGCCGTTGACGAGGTGGTTAGGGAGGTCTTTGTGGGTGTGGGCGCCGATGACGACGTGGAGTTCGCGGCAGGTGCGGGTGAGTTCGTTGATGCGGTTGGCGAAGTCGTCGGGGGCGGGTTTGAGGCCGTACATGGCTTTGAGGCCGAAGTGGCAGGCGAGGATGATGGCGTCGACGTTTTCGGCTTGGAGTTTTTTGATGGCGAACTGGACGGAGGGGAGGGGGTCGGCGGCGAAGAAATCGGCGAGGAGGGTTTGGTGGAGCCAGGAGGGGAGGCCGGGGGTGACGCTGCCGATGATGCCGATTTTGAAGCCGGCGACCTCTTTGATGAGGTAGGGGGCGATGCGGCTGAGGGGGTGGGTGGGTTCGAGTTGGTTGGCGAAGCGGCTACCGATTTTGGCGTTGGAGGCGAGCACGGGCATGGCGGAGGCGGCGAGGCTTTTGGCGAAGGTGGGGAAGCCCCAGTCGAATTCGTGGTTGCCGATGATCCAGGCGTCGTAGCGGAGTTTGTTGAGGAGTTGGATCATGAGTTGGCCGTCGTTGGAGCGGCTTTCGGGGGTGCCTTGGTAGATGTCGCCGAGGTCGATGAGGAGGGAGTGGGGTTGTGCTTCGCGCCAGCGGCGCAGTTGGGTGGCGCAGCGGGCGAGGCCGCCGACGTTGCTGAGGCCGTCGTAGCTGGTGGTGGGGAGGATGTGGCCGTGGAGGTCGGTGGTGTGGAAGATGGAGATGGTGCGTTGGCCGAGGCGGGCTTCGGCGGCGGCGCGGGCTTGCCAGGGTTCCCAGGCGGCGTTGACGGCGGCGCCGAGGCCGAGGCCTTTGAGGAATTGCCGGCGGGGCAGGGCGGCGTGGGAAGAACCATTCATGGGACACGCTACTGGGGGGGGGCGCAGGGGCAATGGCGGAAGGGGCGGCTGGGGCGGGCGGGGGCGGGATGGCGAGGAAGAAGCTGGACGGGGGCGCGGATTTGGGGAGAGTGGGGGAATTATGAAGCGCTCCTTATTTGCCCTCTTTTTTGTCAGCATGGCCACTGCGGTAACGGCGGGGGAGCAGTGGCATGTTTATTTTGGTTGTTATACGAATGGGAAGGGTGGTTCCAAGGGGATCATGGTGGCACCCTTTGACAGTGGGACGGGTCAATTAGGGAAGGCGGTATTGGCGGCGGAGAGCGGCAATCCGAGTTTCCTGGCGGTGCATCCTTCGGGGAAATATATGTATGCGGTGGGGGAGATGGCGAGTCCTGGTCGGAAGGGGGGGGCGGTGAGTGCCTTTGCGGTGGAGCAGCCGGGGGGCGGGTTGCGGTTGATCAATCAAGTGGATTCGGGGGGGGCGGATCCCTGTCATCTTTCCTTGGATGCGACGGGGCGGATGGCGATGGTGGCGAACTACAGTGGGGGGAGCGTGGCGTCGTATCAGGTGCGCGAGGACGGGTCATTGGCGGGGCCGGTGAGTTTTCTCCAGCATGAGGGCTCGAGTGTGGATGCGGCGCGGCAGATGGGGCCGCACGCGCACAGTGTGAATCGGAGTCCGGACAATCGCTTTGCGCTGGCCTGCGACTTGGGCTTGGACAAGGTATTTAGCTATAAAATGGATCCGGCGGCGGGGAGTTTGACGGCGAGTGGGGTGGCGGTGTTGCCGCCGGGTTCGGGGCCGCGGCATTTGGCGTTTCATCCCTCGGGGAAGTTTGTTTTTGTGAACAACGAGATGTTGATGACGGCGGCGACGTTTTCGTATGATGGGGCGAGCGGGGCGCTGCGCTTTTTGGACGCGGTGTCGACCTTGCCGGTGGAGGACCGGGAGCAGAAGGGGGTGAGCACGGCGGAGACGGTGGTGCATCCTAACGGCAAGGTGGTGTATGTTTCCAATCGGGGCCACGACAGCATCGCGGTGTTTTCGTGTGAGGCGGCGACGGGGCGTTTGAGTTTGATCCAGAATGCGCCGGCGGGGGGGCGGACTCCGCGCAATTGCAATCTGGATCCTAGCGGGCGCTGGATGATTGTGGCGCATCAGGACAGCAACACGGCCACGGTGCTGGCGGTGGATGGGGCGACGGGGCGGCTCAGCGCCACGGGGCAGCAGATTGCGGTGGGTGGAGCGGTGTGCGTGCGCTTTTTGGCGGTGCCGTAGGGGTGAGGCTGCGATTGACGGGCGGGGCGGCGGGGCTGAGGGGTCGGCGCCGCCCCCGGCTGAGGCTGAGGTTTTGCGGCAGCTTTTTAAGATGAAACCGATCACGACCCTGGCGAGTTGCCTGACCCCGGAGGGGGTTCCTTTGACCTTGATCCACCACGATCGGGATCATTTTTTGATGTTGGGGGGGGTGCAGCTGATGAGCACCAATGCGTGCTCCTCGGAGCAGCGGATGGCGGAGTTGGCCTGTGTGGGGCTGCGGCCTGGGGCGAGGGTGTTGATTGGGGGGCTGGGGTTTGGCTTTACGCTGCGGCGGGTGTTGGAGTTGGCCTCGCCGGAGGCGCGGGTGGAGGTGGCGGAGTTGCTGCCGGAGATCATCGCGTGGAACCGGGAGTTTTTAGGCGAGGTGAATGGGCGGCTGATGGAGGATCCGCGGGTGGCGGTGCGGCAGGAGGATGTGTTTGATCTGTTGCAGGTGGAGGGGGAGGAGCGCTTCGACGCGATTTTATTGGATGTGGACAACAGTCCCGATCCCTTGGTGCAGCGGGGGAATGCGCGGCTGTATGCCAAGGCGGGGCTGAGTCGGGTGCGGGAGGCGCTGCGCCCGGGTGGGCGGGTGGTTTTTTGGTCGGCGAACCGGGATGGGGGGTTTGCGGAGTTGTTGCGACGGGCTTTCGCGAAGGTGGAGTGCGTGTCGGCGAAGGCTTATCCGAAGGCGAAGCGGAGCAGCCACACCTTATTTGTGGCGGACCGGGACTGAGCCGGTAGGGAGACCGGGACTGAGGGAGGGAAGGGACTCAGGGTTTGGGGAGGAGGAGCATGACTTCGTTGCGGCGGAGGGGGCCGGGAGTCCAGGGGGAGTCGTAGTAGGCGTAGACGGGCTGGCCGGTGGTTTTGAGTTTTTGGGCGGTGAGCCAGGTTTGGAGTTTGGCGAGGGCGGCCAGTTCGTTGGCTGCGCGCTGCAGGCCGCTGAAGCGGAGCACGGCGTAGCGGGCGGCGGGGCGTTGGCCCACGGTGACGTCGGGTTTGAGGGCGGCGGGGGCTCCGGCGGCGGCGACTTTGGCGGGGACGACAAAGCTCATTTTGGACTGGCCCTCGGCTTCGTCCATGAAGACGGGGGTGGTCATTTCGATTTTTTCCTGGGTTTGATTTTTGCCGGAGATGTAGCCGAAGAGCTTCATGAAGCGGCCGTCGCGGTCGGCGTCGGTGGCGGCGCTGCTGGAGACGACGGTGAGGGCGGGGTAGTCGCGGATTTCGACGGCGCCTTCTTTTTGGACCACGGTGTAGGGGGCGGTTTCGTAGGCGGCGCGGCTGGTGGCGGTGAGGCCGCCGAGGAGGGCGACGGCGGCGAGGAGGCCGGTGAAGAGGAGGGCTTTTTTCATGAGGGAGGGGTTGGAGGGGTTGGAGGGGTTGGAGGGGGAGCTTAGGTTAAAAAAGGCGCGAGTGGGAAAAAAAGACGGGAGGGAAAAGCTTGATTTTTGGAGGCGTTTTGGGGATTTTTATGAAAATCAGATGAAAATCAATCGCATTGCTATTTTGGGGGGCGGGAGCGCGGGGTTGTTGGCGGCCTTGACGCTGCGCAAGCAGTTGCCGGAGATGCCGGTGGAGGTGATCTACAGTGAGGATCTGGGGATTATCGGGGTGGGGGAGGGGACCACGGCGGCATTTCCGCGGCATTTGTTTGAGTATTTGAAGTTGGATCCGGGCACGTTTTATAAGGAAGCGGAGCCGACGTGGAAATTGGGGATCCATTTTAAGTGGGGTCCGTATCCGGCGGGATTCTACTATAGTTTTCAGAGCGAATACAAAAGTAAGTGGCCGGAGTTGAGTCGCAATGCGGGATTTTATTGTGAGGCGAAGACGGAGTGGATGGGGATGGTTTCGGCGTGCATGGCGAAGGGGCGGGTGTTTCCGCGGCGGCCGGATGGGTCGCCGCATTTTCACAAGGGGCATGCGTTTCACATCGAGAACAAGAAATTGGTGGGGTATTTGGAGGGGCAGTGTCGGAAGTTGGGGGTGGTGTTCACGGAGGGGAAGATGAGTCAGGTGGAGCGCGGAGGCGAGGGGGTGGAGGCGCTGGTGTTGGAGAGCGGGGCGCGGATTACGGCGGATCTGTTTGTGGATGCCTCGGGGTTTCGCTCGGAGCTGTTGGGGGGGGCGATGGGGGAGGCGTTTGAGAGCTTTGATCGTTCGCTTTTTTGTGATCGGGCGGTGATTGCGGGGTGGCCGCGGGGGGAGGAGCCGCTGTGGCCGCACACCATTGCGGAGACGATGGATGCGGGTTGGTGCTGGCAGAATGAGCACGAGCACTGGATCCACCGGGGGTATGTCTATGCGTCGCGCTTCATTAGCGACGAGGCGGCCTTGGCGGAATTTCGGCGGAAGAATCCGCGGATTGCCAATGAGCCGAGGGTGGTGAAGTTTCGCTCAGGGCGCTACCGGCGGCACTGGGTGGGGAATGTGGTGGGGGTGGGGAATGCGGTGGGTTTTGTGGAGCCGCTTGAGGCTACGGCGCTGCAGATGATTTGCCTGGAATGCAGCACCTTGGCGGACACGTTGCGGGATTCGCTGGGGGAGCCGCCGCCATCGCTGGTGGAGCTTTACAATCAATTTAACTCGCGCCAGTGGGAGGAGATTCGGGATTTTTTGGCGGTGCACTATGCCTTCAACGAGCGGGTGGACACGCCGTTTTGGAAGGCGTGCCGGGAGGAGACGGCGTTGGAGGGGGCGGCGACGTTTGTGCGTTTTTACCAGGAGAATGGGCCGAGTGCGATTGCGGATGCGGTGTTGTTTGATCCGAATAACTCGTTTGGATTGGAGGGCTACTTGGCGATGTTAGTGGGGCAGGGGGTGGAACACGCCAAGCCGTGGGTGGCCCCGGAGGGGGAGCGGCGGGTGTGGGAGGAGCGGCTGAAGCATTATGGGGACCACGCGGCGAGGGGGTATACGGTGCAGGCTTGTCTGGAGCTGATCCGTGAGGGGAAGGTCAAGCTGGCGTAGGCCTAGGGGGAGGGGCCGGCGCAAAAGCGTAAGGCTTTTACGGGAAAACATCATGGACAGCGGCGGCGAGAAGCCTGCATGATTCAAATTCACCAATTATCCTTTTTGCTATGAATTTGAAATCGAATTTGAGCGCTCGCGGGGCGCTGGGCCTGTGTTTGCTGTCGGTCTGGGCCCCTGCGGCGCGGGCGCAATTGCAAACGGCAGGCGAACTGCTGGTGGATTTGAATTTTACGAATTTGACGCCAGGGGACCTTCCT
>CALQKQ020000187.1 GCA_943331195.2 Akkermansia muciniphila
CAGCCCCGCCCCCGCCGCCCGCGCCAAAAAATCCCGATACGCCTGCTCCGTCTTAAACCGCAGCAGCGCCTCATGATCCCTCGCCCCCTTCACCCCCAGCCGCGCCGCCAACAGCGCCAAAATCCGACTCGCCGCATCCGACCACTGCTGCGCCAACCCAAAATTCACCGCCTCCCCCGCCACCTCCTCTCCTCCCTGCGCCGGCTTAGGCGGCTCCCCCGGCGGTGCCGACCCCCGCCGACCCGCCCACACACCCCATCCCTGCCCCCACTCGCTCGGCAACAGCACCAACAACAATCCCCCCAACAGCCCACCCAAAATGAGCGGCAACAACATCGGAAGTCGGGATTTCATCACAGAAAAAAAGGCTAGCCTGATTTTTTTTGAGTTTCCCTGACCGCAAACAGTTCAAAATCAGGCCCCGTTTCCCCAAGAATGAACTTGAATAAACGGGCCCAGCAGCCATGGCACTCTTTTCCCATGTCCGATCTCAACCCCCATGACATCCCCCGCCTCGCCGCGGAATTCCGCATGCCCGGGGATTACCTCAGCCACGCCCCCTGCGGCCACGGACACATCAACGATACCTTCGAAGTCCGCGTCAACCAAGCCGGTACCCCCGTCCGCTACATCCTCCAGCGCATCAACCACGCCATCTTCACCCGCCCCCACCTGGTGATGGAAAATATCCAGCGCGTCACCACCCACATCGCCGACAAACTCCACGCCGCCCACGCCACCGACGTCTACCGCCGCGTCCTCACCCTCGTCCCCTGCCGCGACGGCCGCCCCTGGCACCAAGACGCCTCCGGCAACCATTGGCGCGCCTACCTCTACGTCGAAGGCGCCGAAGCCCACAGCCACATCAACAGCACCTCCCTCGCCGAAGAAGCCGCCAAGGCCTTCGGGCACTTCCAATTCCTCCTCTCCGACCTCCCCCTCCCCCGCCTCGCCGACACCATCCCCGAATTCCACCACACCCGCAGCCGCTACGACGCCCTCATGCGCGCCGCCGAAGCCGACCCCGTCGGCCGCCGCGCCTCCCTCGCCGCCGAACTCGACTGGTGCCGCGCCCACGAACCCCTCGTCGACCTCCTCCTCAACGCCCAAGCCAGCGGCCTCCTCCCCGAGCGCATCACCCACAACGATACCAAAATCAACAACGTGATGATCGACCACCAGAGCGGCGAAGGCATCTGCGTCATGGACCTCGACACCGTCATGCCCGGCCTCGTCCTCTACGACTTCGGCGACCTCGTCCGCACCACCACCATCTCCACCGCCGAAGACGAACAAGATACCAGCCTCGTCGAAATGCGCCTCCCCATGTTCCAAGCCCTCGTCCGCGGCTACCTCTCCAGCGCCCACCACTTCCTCAGCGACCCCGAAATCAACCACCTCGCCTTCGCCGGTAAACTCATCACCCTCGAGACCGGCCTCCGCTTCCTCACCGACCACCTCAACGGCGACACCTATTTCAAAACCCGCCATCCCCTCCACAACCTCGAGCGCTTCCGCGTCCAAGCCAAACTCGTCGAATCCATCGAAAGCCAAAAAAACGCCATGGAAGACATCGTCGCCCAAGCCCGCCTCGCCATCCCCTAAAGCCCCGCCCCCGCCTCCCTAGCCAAAGCCCAGCTCACGGCATCGCCTACCTAAGTCACGCCTCAGCAACGCATCAAAACCCGCGAGCTTCAGCTGGCTTAACGATCAGGCCCACCTCAGCCCCAACCAGGCGGCCCCTTTCCTGCATTCCCCAAGCCCCTCCCTTTTCTCCGCGCGCTATTTTCCAGGTAATTTGACGGCGACGAACTGCGGCTCATCCTCAAGAAACGTTATGCTGCACTATGACTCCAACCCGGACACCGTTCGCAAAACCAGTCGGGGCTTCGCAGGTCGTACCCGGACGGCCCCATGCCGCAATTAAACTGCCTCTACGTCATACTCCGAAAGGCTGCGCCCCACCGCCCGAGCCAGCCCCTGCGATGCGAGCTTTCCGCTCGCCCTCCGTGCCCGCCCTCGAGTTGGTAGCTGCCGGGGGCCGGTGCCACCGCCACAGTCTACCAGGTAATTTGCGCGAGATTCCGGGAAGGCCCTTGCCGTAATTTACCTGCCTATACCACGTCCCCCGGAAGGGCCGCGGCCCACGGCCGAAGTGAGCCCCTGCGACGCAAGCTTCCCCGCTCTCCCCGGGCGCACGCCCTCGGGACAGCCACCTGCTGGGGGCCGACAGCAGGCGGTCAGTGCCACAGTCTACCAGGTAATTTGCGCGAAACCGGTCGGGGCCCGGCAGGTCGTACCCGGACGGCCCCATGCCGCCATTAAACTGCCTCTACGTCATACCCCGAAAGGCTGCGCCCCACCGCCCGAGCCAGCCCCTGCGATGCGAGCTTTCCGCTCGCCCTCCATGCCCGCCCCTGGAATAACCGCTGCACAAACGAGGCCGACGGCAGACGGACGGCGCCACAAGCCATCGAATGACAGGCGGTAAAACAGGGGGCGTAGCGCCATGCGCGCCTCCTTCTTGACTCTCCACCGACTCAAAAAGCACGCCCCCGTGGGCCGGAAGCCCCAGTCAATCGCCCCCGACCCGCCGCCCTCACACCAATCCCTCAATCGGCTGCCCCCGCGTCATCGCCTCAATCACCCGCGGCGGCACCCCCGTCATCAGCCGCACCTGCCCCAAGTCCAAAAGACTGTGCATGATCGTCGCCACCAAGTCCTTCATGCTCACCGGTTGCGCCGCTGGCTCCCCCCCATCCTTCGACGACTGCCCAATCACCTGCCCCATCTTCAGCCCCCCTCCGTAAAGCAACAGCGGCGCCAGGTTCCCCCAGTGATCCCGCCCCCCATCTCGATTGATCGCTGGACTCCGCCCCATCTCCCCACAACACACCAATAAAATCTTGTCGCGCAGGCCCCGCGCTTCCACATCTTCAATAAAAGCGGAAACCGCGTGGTCAAAGGGCCGCCCCACATACTCCATCCCCGTAGTCATCGGCGCATTGTTCGCGTCCGCGTGCATGTCCCAGATAAAACTCGTCGTCACCGTCACAAAGCCCGCCCCCCGCTCACACAGCCGCCTCGCTAACAATAACTGTCGACCCAACGTCTCCGCATTGGTCGCGTAGTGATTGATGTTTTTATACTTTTCATTGATCTTGTGGCGCGGCAGCAGCGCCGCCGTATCGTAGCGTTCGACCAGGCGACGATCTTCCCGCGACAAATCAAACGCATCAAAGACCCCCTTGTGCAGGGCCTCAAAAGCCTGCTGCTGGAAGCCATCATAGCCCCGCACTACCTCGCTGCCCTCCCCCCAGCGCCGCCACCGATCCAGCGCCCCCAGCAGCCCCTGCCGATCGTGAAACCGCCCCTCCGGTAGATTCAGCCGCATGTCCTGCTGCAAATCGGCCCCTGCCCCCGGCACAAACGGCGCCAAACTCCGGCTCAGCTCCCCCGTGCCCTCAAAATTCCCAAACTCCGTCACTGCCGCCTGCGCCCCCGCCTCCACCGACCGCGGAAACAGCGCCACATTCGTCGGCATCGCCGTGTCCGGCCGCGCACTCCCCGCCACCTGAGCATACAGCGACCCCATATTTGCCTTCAAGGTGTCCGCCCCCAAAATCGGCTTGATATCGTGATTCCCATCCCCCGTGACAAACGAGCGCACCACGCTGAACTTGTGCGCCAACTTCGCCAGCTGCGGAAACGTGCTCCCAAACGTAATCCCCGGCAAACTCGTCCGGATCTCCCCCGTGCAACTCCGAATCTGCGAGGGTGCCTCCATCTTTGGATCAAAGGTTTCAAACTGGGAGGGCCCCCCGTGCATAAACAAAAAAATCACCGACCGATCCTTCAGCGCCTTGATCCCCTGCTCCGCGCCCGCCGCCCGCACCGCCAGTTGATCGCCCAAACTCAGCCCCCCCAAGGCCAAGGCCCCCGCGCGCAAAAACTGCCGCCGCCGCCACACCCCCGCCTCACAAAAATGATCCTGAAAACTGAGCATGGCAGATGTTATTAAGGCAAACCAACAGACAATCCCACCCTTCTCAAACGCCCGAACTCCTCCCAACCTTGCAAGCCTTCCGCCCGCCCCCAGCGCGGCGCGTCGGCCCCGCGCCGCCGCCCCTCCCCCGCACTGCCCACCCCAACATCGCCCCCAAGGGGAAAATCCTGCGCCCAACAGTTGCCGGATGCCCCTCAGCGACTTATAAGCAAAGGACGTAGTCCCTGCCCCGGCCCCGGCCTGATTTCCCCAGCCCCATGTCTTCTCCCTCCGCTGCCACTTCTGCTCCGGGCATGCTGCCAGCCTGGGTCGGCGGAGCCGTAGCGGCCGTCGCCGCCTCCAGCCTCACCCTCCTACTCCACGGCCAGCCCCTCGGCTCCTGGCTCTGGCAATCCTTGCCCGTTCCCCCCGCTCAACCCGTCCCCCTCCCCCTCGCCTGGGCCGCCGCCCTCCTCCCCGGTCTTGGCGCCGCCTGGATCGGCTCCGCCCTCCCCCGCCTCCGCCGCATCTTCGGCCTCCTCGCCACCGCCTCCCTCCTCACCCTCTCCCAAAGCATCGTCCTCGCCCTCCACCACATCGCCTGGGAACCCCTCCCCACCCTCCTCGCCATCGTCGGCGCCGGCACTATCGCCGCCCTCCTCCGCCCAGAACTCACCGGCCCCACCGCCTGGTTCATCGACAAAGTTTCCCCCCCACTGCTCGCCCGCCTCGCCCAAGCCGAAAACCAAGACCTCCTCCGCCCCGCCCAGCGCGACGCCACCATCCTCACCTGCCGACTCCTCCCCGACCAAACCCCGCCCATCGAACCAGCCACCCCCCGCGACGTCCTCAAATTCCACGAAGCCTTCCGCGCCCAAGCCTCCCGCATCCTCCTCGACCACGGCGCCTGCCTCGACCCCACCGAGGCCTCCGGCGTCCGCGCCTTTTTCGGTCTCCCCCTTCCGCTTCCCTCCGCCGCCGACGACGCCGTCGCCGCCGCCCTCGCCCTCCGCGAGGCCCTCGCCCCCTTCGCCCCCTCCTCCGCAGCCAGCCCCCCCAACTTCGGCATCGGCCTCGCCACCGGCCCCCTCACCGCCGGCTTCGTCGACCACACCTACAGTGCCCTCGGCGAGGCCGCCGAACTCAGCCGCTGGCTCGCCGCCGAAACCGCCCACTACGAAGTCCCCATCCTCCTCGACGCCCCCACCCACTTCGCCGCCTCCCACCTCGAAGACCGTCCCCTCGAATTCGTCAACCCTCCCGTCGGCCCTGCCGTCGAAATCTTCCAACTCCTCGGCACCATCGGCAGCCTCTCCCCCGAAGCCCTCGCCCGACGCCAAGCCTTCCGCGACGCCATCACCCTCCTCCGCGCCGGCCACGCCGAAGACGCCCGCCGCCGCTTCGCCGACGCCAGCCTCGGCCTCAACAGCCCCGACCCCGTCCTCGAGCACTTCATCTCCCTCGCCAACGACCAATCGCAGCGCGACGCCGCCAGCTCCGCCCCCCTCGCCCCGCCAGGATCAGCTCCCAGCGCCTCCCCCAGACGCAAACCTGCGGCCGCCCGAAAACTCCCCCGCCGCTCGTGAATAAAATCGAATACCCCACCGCCCTCCAAAACCTCATCGCCCACCTCAAGCGACTCCCCGGCATCGGCCCCCGCAGCGCCGAACGCATCGCCCTCTGGCTACTCCGCGCCCCCGACTCCGCCCCCGCCGACCTCGCCCAAGCCCTCCACACCGCCAGCGCCGACATCCTCCTCTGCCCCTCCTGTGGCTTCTTCGCCAGCCGCGGCCTCGGCTGCCCCCTTTGCGACAACCCCGCCCGCGACGACGCCCTCCTCTGCGTCATCGAACAAGCCACCGACATCCTCCCCCTCGAGCGCAGCGGTGCCTTCCGCGGCCGCTACCACGCCCTCCACGGCCGCCTCAGCCCCCTCGACAACGTCGGCCCCGAAGACCTCCGCATCCCCGCCCTCCTCTTACGCCTCCGCTCCGGCCACATCCGCGAAGTCATCCTCGCCACCGGCTCCGACGTCGAAGGCGAAGCCACCGCCCACTACCTCGGCCAAACCATCTCCCAGGCCTTTCCCGAAATCACCCTCTCCCGCCTTGCCCAAGGCCTCCCTGCCGGCGGCGGCCTCGACTCCGCCGACGACCTCACCCTATTCCGCGCCCTCAGCGGTCGCCGCCCCCTCCGCCCCTGAGCCCCTGGCCCCGGCTGCGCCAGCCTGACTCCCCACCCTGCGCCAAGGCGTCTCCTCCGCCCCGCCACATCGGCACCACCGCCGCGCCCACCACCCCTGGGCAAATCCCTCAAACCACTGAGGATCAAAGCCCTGTCGAATATTCCAGCCATGGACCGTTTTATGCACTAGACTAGCGAGGATTCCCAACCTCCCCTCGCCCATGAACCCGGAAAAAATCACCCTCAAAATGCAAGAGGCGATGTCCTCCGCGCAGTCCTCCGCCACCCGCCTCGGCCACCCCGAGCTGCGCCCCGCCCACGTCCTCAGCGCCATGCTCGGCCAAGAAGGCGTCCTCGCCCGCCCCCTCATCGAAAAAATGGGCGGCGCCCCCGACGCCTTAAAAACCAGCCTCGACCAATTCCTCGCCCGCCAACCCAGCGTCAGCGGCAGCACCAGCCTCAGCGCCTCCAACGACCTCCGCGTCGTCCTCACCGCCGCCGAAGACGAACAACTCGCCCTCAAAGACGAATACCTCAGCGTCGAACACTTCCTCCTCGGCCTCTTCCGCAAACCTGGCGAACTCGCCGACCTCCTCAAAGCCCAAGGCCTCACCCACCCCGCCGCCCGCCAAGCCCTCACCGCCGTCCGCGGCGCCCAGCGCGTCACCGACCAAGACCCCGAAGGCAAATACCAAACCTTAGAAAAATACGGCACCGACCTCACCGCCCGCGCCCGCGCCGGCAAAATCGACCCCGTCATCGGCCGCGACGAAGAAATCCGCCGCATCATGCAGGTCCTCAGCCGCCGCAGCAAAAATAACCCCGTCCTCATAGGCGAACCAGGCGTCGGCAAAACCGCCATCGCCGAAGGCCTCGCCCGCCGCATCGTCGCTGGCGACGTCCCCGACTCCCTCAAAGGCAAACGCCTCATCAGCATGGACCTCGGCGGCATGATGGCCGGCGCCAAATACCGCGGCGAATTCGAAGAACGCCTCAAAGCCTTCA
>CALQKQ020000188.1 GCA_943331195.2 Akkermansia muciniphila
GGACGGTCTGGCTACCTTGGGCGGCCGAAGGCTTCGCTGAATTTCTGGGCGAGTTGCGGAGCGGGCAAGCACTTGAGGACGGTGCGGCGGAAAACGCCCTGCCAGCCTTCGCTGAGGATGCGCGTCGCGGAGGGATCGAGGTGAGTGTAAATCCAGTGCGCCTCGGAATCGTCGAGGAGCCTGTTTTGTGGGAGGTCGTCAGGGGTGATGTAATGGCGCATTTTTCGATGCAAGTAGTTGATGCTCAACTATATACGATACCATTAGATTCGCAATAACATTCGTGGACTTTTTGCGGGCACGTCCTTACAGAACAAACTTTTCACCCCCAACTCCCCGAAACGGGCGGCTTGTCATTCACCCGCACGCCTTGTTAAAACGCGCTACGCCATGATCCCAAAAAAACGAACCGAAGTATTCTTTCGTCCAGCCCCTCTGGTGGCGATGGGCCTGCTGCTGGGCGTCCTTCACTCCATGGCCGGCCATGCGACTACCTCGATAGGAGCCGGAAATGCCGACATTGCTTTGCCCTTTGGCCTTGGCTATGAGTTCACCGTGGCCAGCAACCACGAGGTGACCGCGCTGGGCCAATTCGATGTGAAGGGCGATGGCGCGGTTCCCACCGCCAAAGTCGCCCTCTACAACTGGGACACCGGGGCCAAGCTCGTCGAGACCACGCTGGCAGAAGCCACCCTTGAAGAAACCGGTCACTACGACACCTATTTCGTCAGCCTCACCACGCCGATCAAGCTCCTCGCCAACGTCAGATACCTCGTGGCCACGGAAGTAATCGGCAACGATTTCGCCTATGGTAACAACATCATGACCTTCGATCCGGCCATCCGTTGGCTCGAGGGCCGCGCGACAAACGTCGGCAGCCCAGCCCAGCTGCCCGCCACCGCCACCGCCACCAGCTTCGCCATCCAGCGCACCAACGAACCTAACGGTGCCTATTTCGGCCCAAATCTGAAACTCACCCCGAGCCCTGCCGGAACGGCCGCCGTTTCGATCACTAGCATCAACCAAACCAACACCAACTACAGCACTGGCTGGAGGTTTTCCACGAGCGGTGAAATCCGCGTTACCCACCTGGGTAAGTTCGACATCAATGGCGGCGGCCTCTCCGGCGGCCCTGCCGAAGTCGCCCTCTACAATGCCTCGACCGGAGCCCGCGTCGCCACGGCCACGGTGCCAGCCACCAGCACCCCGGAACCTAACGGCACCGTCAATGCCTACTACGCGCCGATCTCGCCGATCGTCCTATCACCAGGCCAATACATCATCGCCGCCGCAGGGCTCACCGAGCCCTTTTCCTTCGCCTCGACGGCCGTCTTTGCCTCTGGAATCACCTGGCTCGACGGCAAGGCCACAGGGCAAACCCAACCCTTGCCCCCCACCACCGCCGGCTTCACCATCACCCGGACAGAGCAGGGTTGTTATTTTGGCGGGACCTTCAAGTTCGAACCCGTGAGCCCACCTGGCGCGTCGTCGATCACGATCAGCAGCCCTGCCAGCCGCCACCTCGTGCAGCGCTCCGCTTCCAACACCGGCAGCATTCCACTTGCAGGATCCTACACCGGCTCGCCCAGTCACATCGAGGCCCGGGCGGTGGTCATGGCCGGCGCAGGCCATTCCGGCACCACCACCGATTGGCAGTCCATCGCCTCCTCGCCCGCAGGCGGAACCTTTTCTGGCACCCTCACCAACGTCCCCGCAGGCGGTTGGTATCAACTCGAAGTGCGCAGCGTGATAGACCGCACTCCGAGCACAGCCACGGTGCTACAAAAGGTCGGCGTCGGCGACATCTACGTCACCGGCGGCCAGTCCAACTCCGCCAACTACGGCACCGGCGGCTACACCGCCAGCGACGACCGCGTCTGCGCTCGCACCTCCGTAACCGGTTCCAATTGGATCCTCGCCGCAGATCCGATTCCGCTCGCAGGAGGCTCGGGGGGTTCGGTGTGGCCATGCCTCGGCGACCTGCTCGCTGCGGCGGAAAACATCCCCATCGGCTTCATCGCCGTCGGCGTAGGCTCCACCGAAGTCAGCCAGTGGATTCCCGGCAGCTCTTATTACAACACCCTGCTCAAGCCCTCATTCCAGTCGTTCCCTAGCGGCGGCTTTCGCGCCATGCTCTGGCATCAGGGCGAGTCCGACTCGATCGCATCAACCTCGGCGACAACCTATCAAAGTCGGCTCCACGCGATCATCGCCCAGAGCCGCACGGATTCCGGCTGGCACATTCCCTGGTATATCGCCGAGGCGGCGTTTCACCCATACACGGCGCTTTCCGCCGAAGAGCCAGTGGCCGCCGGGCAGCGGGCCACGGTGCACCACGACCCCCTCGTTTTCCTCGGCCCAAGCACGGATGAGTTCCATCTTGAAGACGCCAACGGCGGCAAATTGGCCGATACCGTGCATTTCAACCGTGCCGGGCTCTTGGGCCACGCCCAACAATGGCGCGACATCCTGCGCGGCACCACCTCCCTCACCCCACGAAACGGCAACTTTGAGGAAAACCGCAGCCCTTCTATCACCGGCCTCGCCCCGCTCAGCGACGGGGCCGCGCACCTCGTCACCACCACCGGCAATAACGATTCGCCTTCCGTCCTCGGCTGGCGCATCCTCGCCGCCACCAGCACCACCGCCGCCACCGGCACCAATGGCTTCCACAACCCCGGCAGCGGATCCTACGCCGCAGCCACTGACTCTAATAACGGCGGCGTCCTGCCCAACATGAACGGCAAACACGCCGCCATCCTCAGTAACGGCAGCGCAGGCAACCACTTCCTTCACAGCACTCGCGTCCTAGCGAACCCAAAAACCCATTATATCCTAACTGTGGCCATCGGCGTGCGCGACAACCCCGCCAGCTTTGGCAATGCCCGCCTGGAAATCACCGCCAGCGGCACCGTCGTCGCCTCCAAAACCTTCACCAAAGCCATGCTCGACACCCTGCGCGGCGGCGCTGCCGCAGGCACGTTCACCGACGCCTCCGTCACTTGGACCACCGGCAGCACCGTCGCCCCCAACCAACCCTTGGCCATTCGCATCGCCAAGGAAGGCGGCACCGGCACCCTGCTCGACTTCGACAACGTCCGCCTAACCTCAAGCCCAGTTCCAAGCTATCAATCGTGGATCCGCGACCCTGCCTTCGGGATCGACCCCGCCGCGCAGGACTTCGCTCAAGATCCCGATGGCGACGGCCTCCCGAACGGCATCGAATCCTGGTTTGGCACCCATCCCGGCCAACAGAACCCCGGACCGACCAACCTGCAAACCGTTAGCACAACCACCACCTTCGCTCACCCGCAAAACGCCAATCCTCCCAGCAACATCATCGGCCACTACGAATGGTCGCCCAATCTCGCCGATTGGTATGTCGGCGACGGCGTACAAGGCCCTCCCCGCGGCCCCACCCTTACCATCTCATATGCCACCCTGGGCACCACCATCGTGACTGCCACCGCCAGCCAAGCCCTGGATCACCTCTTCCTCCGCGTCCGTGTGGTGCCCGTTCCGTGACCTTCCGCACCCAGAACCACAAAAAAACAAATTGAGAAAAAGGGGCCACCCTTTTCGTCCAGAAATCAAGCGCACCTCCCCCCAGGATTTCGAGGCGCTCTTCCATTGCAGGAGCCGGATGCCGCAGTCCATGGTCCAAGCGTGATCCGTCCCTCTTCCGCCGCCGCTTTCCTGCTCCTTTTCGCCGGGATCGCCCCCGCCCAAAAACCGGCCGCCACTCCCCCCACCCCACCAGCGCCCTCAGCCTCCCCTGTTTCCCCAGCCGCTCCAGCCGCTCCAGCGCCACTCGACCCCCTCACCCTCGAACCCGAAATCCGCAGCCGCATCGACGCCTTCTTCACCACCCTAAAACAGCGCAAAGTCGAGGACGCCTACCGCCGCCTCCTCGAGGGCTCCGTCCTCGCCGCCGACAATCCCGCCTTAGTCGCCAAATTAATCGAATCCACCAACCGCGTTCTCACCCTCACCGGCCGCATCGACCGCGCCGAAATCCTCCGCGTCCGCCCCGCCGGCAAAAGCCTTCGCGAAGTCACCTGCCTCCTCAGCGGCGAAAAACGCCCCCTCCGCTGGCGCTTCTATTTCTACCTCTCCGACGCCCGCTGGCAGGTCCTCGATACCAACGTCGCCACCGAAGCCGCCGGCTTCTTCGAAGACCCCAACTAAGCCTCCCCTCCCTATGCACCAGGTCTATATCCGCACCTACGGCTGCCAGATGAATGAGCGCGACTCCGACCAAGTCGCGCAAATGTTCCTCGACCGCGGCGGCTACGCCCTCACCGAAGACGAAACCGAGGCCGATGTCATCCTCATCAACACCTGCTCAGTCCGCGACCAAGCCGAACAAAAGGCCCTCGGCAAAATGAAGCAAGTCGGCGCCCTCCGCCACACCAAGCCCCAAGTCGTCTACGGCTTCCTCGGCTGCATGGCCCAAAGCCGCGGCCAAGAACTCCTCCAAACCATCCCCCATCTCGACCTCGTCGCCGGTACCCAAAAATACCACCGCGTCGTCGATTACGTTCACCAAATTCTAGCCAAACGACTGGAACGCCGCATGGACGACGAGCGCTTCAGCATCGTCGACATCGCCGAAGAAACCGATAGCCAAAACACCATCCGCGACCAAACCGTCTCTCCTAGCCAAGCCACAGCTTTTGTTAGCATCATGCAGGGTTGCAATATGAAATGCACCTTCTGCATCGTCCCCTACACCCGCGGCGAAGAACGCGCTCGACCCATCTCCGAAATCGTCGCCGAAGTCCGCCAACTCGTCGCCCAAGGCGTCAAAGAAGTCACCCTCCTCGGCCAAATCGTAAACCGCTACGGCATCAAAGCTTTCCCCACCCTAGCCGGTCGCAGCCCCTTCGTCCAACTCCTCGACCAACTCCACGACATCGACGGCCTCCACCGCATCCGCTTCACCAGCCCCCACCCCATCGGCTACCGCGCCGACCTCATCGAAGCCTTCCAGCGCCTCCCCAAACTCTGCCCTCACATCCACCTCCCCCTCCAAAGCGGTAGCCCCACCATCCTCAAAGCCATGCACCGGCCCTACTCCCCGGAGCGCTTTCTCGACATCTGCCACCACATGCGCCAGGCCCGCCCCGACCTCGCTATCACTACCGATATCATCGTCGGCTTCCCCGGCGAATCCGAAGCCGACTACCAAGCCACCAAGGACATCGTCCGCGCCGTCCACTTCGACAACGCCTTCATCTTCCGCTACAGCCCCCGCCGCGGCACTCCCGCCGCCGACTTCCCCGACTCCCTCCAACTCCCCGAATCCATCAAGGAAGCCCGCAACCAAGACCTCCTCGAACTCATCAACGCCCAAGCCAAAGCCAAACTCGCCGCCGAAGTCGGCCGCACCCTCGAAGTCCTCTGCGAAGGCTATAGCAAAACCACCGAAACCCGCCTCACCGGCCGCAGCCCCCAAAACAAAATCGTCGTCTTCGAAGGCCCCCACGACCGCCTCCGCGGTGCCCTCCTCCCCATCCACATCCTCGAAACCAAAGGCTACACCCTCTACGGAGAACTCACCTAAACCCGCGCTCCAAGCCGCGCCTATAGTTAGGACGGACCCACCCCTCAGCTCGTCGGCCGTCGCCAGGCTCGCCCTCCCGCTTCTCCCCCCATGCGCCTCCTCATCCACGATTTCGCCGCCCACCCCTTTCCCCTCCAGCTCTCCCGCGAACTGGCCCTCCAAGGCCATCAAGTCCTCCACGCCTGCGCCACCCACCCCCACGCCCCCCTCCCTAACCTAGCAAAACTCCCCAGCGACGCCCCCACCCTCATCCTGCGCCAGTTCCCCCTCCTCCCCCCGGGCACCCCACCTCCCCTCACCTTCCTCCCCCGCCGCCGCCTCGAACTCGCCCACGGACGACGCATCGCTCACCTCATCAGCACCTGGCGCCCCGACGGCGTCATCTCCACCAACACCCCCACCGAACCCCAAGGCACCATCCTCAAAGCCGCCCGCGCCCTCCGCGCCCCCTTTCTCTTCTGGCTGCAACATTTTCCCAGCCTCGCCGTCGCCCGCGAAGTCCAGGCCCACCTGCCTCTCCTCGGCAACTTCATCGGAAAAACCTACCTCCGCAGGGAATGCCGCCAACTGCGCGCCAGCCACCGCGTCGTCGCCCCCTCTCACGACTTCATCCCCCTCCTCAGTCAGGATTTTAACGTCCCGGAATCCCGCATCGCTATCATCCCTAACGTCACTCCAGTCGACCAATTCCCCGAAACCCCCAAAGACAACCCCTGGAGCCGCCGCCACCGCCTCGCCCATCACTTCGTCTACCTCTACGCCGGCTCCCTCAGCCTCCCCCAACACCCCCACCTCCTCCTCGAACTCGCCGAACATTGCCGCGCCGACGACGCCGTCCGCATCGTGGTCCTCTCCCAAGGCCCCGGGGCCCAATGGCTAGCCGCGCAGCAACACGCCCGACAACTCCCCAACCTCCTGCTGCTCCCCTATCAAAACTTCGAGCAAATGCCCCAAGTCCTCGCCACCAGCGATGTCCTCCTCACCTTGCTCGACGACAACGCCACGGCCCTCCCAAGCCCCAACAAAATCCTCACCTACCTCTGCGCCGCCCGCCCCCTCCTCCTCGCCGGCCCCACCGACAATCTCGCCGCCCGCCTCCTCCGCCACGAAGACCTCGGCCTCACCGTCCCCCCCGCCGACACCCCAGCCTTCCTCGCCGCCGCCCAACGCCTCCGCCGCGATCCCTCCCTCGCCGCCAGCTGCGCCCGCCGCGCCCGCCACCGCGCCGAACTCCACGGCACCATCGAACCCACCGCCGCCGCCTTCCTCCACCTCTTCCCCCCCGCCTTCTAACCCCCCTCCGCCCAGCCCCGCTTCGCCGCTTTCCTCGCCCCAGGCACCGCCTTTACCGCCGCCTTCCTAGCCGTCTTCGCCGCCGCCTTCACTGCAGTCTTCACTGCAGTCTTCACCGCCGCCTTCACTGCGGTCTTCACGGCGGTCTTCGCCGCCGTCTTCCTAGCCGCCTTCACGGCCGCCTTCCGCGCCAGCTTCACCTCCGGCTCGGCCGACGGCTTCAGCGCCGCCTCCACCTCCCCCAGATCCTCCATATCAATCCCAAACAAGGCCGAGAGATCCTCGCCCCCCAGCTCGCCCCCACCC
>CALQKQ020000189.1 GCA_943331195.2 Akkermansia muciniphila
AGCACCAGCCAAGGCACCGCGAGAACCGCCGCAAGCAAGGCCACCCTCCAGAGCAGCACCACCATCGCTCCAAAAATCAGCAACCCAGGATTGGGATGCACCACCCCCCGGCGCACCCAGCGCGAAAGCGATTCGTGCGCAGAAAGGCGGTCGAGATGCGGATGCTCTCCAGGAGCATCCAGCGCGTAGCGGCTCAGGGGCGCCACCCGCGACAAGCCAGCCTGAAAATCCTCGAAATTCCCAAAGCCCGATCCCGCCAGTTCTGCGGCCATCGGCACCGCCTCGGGTATGGGCTGCGCCTCCCGAGGGGCCGCTACCGGAAGGGGGCGGGCGGCGGGCGCTTCCGTCGGAAAAGGCGCGGGAGGAGCTGCCGGATTGGGAGGCCCAGCCGCCGCCAAGCGGGCGCGCTGCGCTGGAGACACATAGCCCTGGCGCGCCGCCAGGGGGGCCCGAGGGACCGCAATCGCCTCGGGAATGGCTTCCGCAGCGGCCGCCGCCTGGCGCGCCAGCGAAGCCCAGTGCTCCACCGTCTCCAAGGCTGGGGCGCGATTGAGGCGACCCTTTTTCCAGGCGGTCAATTCCAAGACGCGATGAATTTCCCCAGGAGGAATGCCCGCCAGCAACTCCACCGAGCCGATCCCGCACAAGGTGAGGGGCTCGATGGCCTCAGGCGGCAAGCCGGGAATGACAGTTAAGGGGGTCATGAAGGCAGAAGAACAAACGCGGACGGTAACCTAGACGAAATGCGGCCTCAATTAAGGTTATCCAACAGCTCCGTCAACTGCGCGACGCGGGCGCTGGCCTCGCGGAGGCGTTGGCGGTGCTCCTCGACCACTTCCGCCGGAGCCCGGGAAGTGAAGGTTTCCGAGGAAAGCTTGGCCTCCGCCTTAGCGATCTCGTCGGCGGCTTTGCCTCGTTCCTGGCTGAGGCGGGCGCGCACCGCGTCCACGTCCACCAAACCGCCCAGCAAAAGAAAAATCTCCCCGCAAGGCGTCAGAGTACCCGCCATGCCTTTGCCCGCAGCGAAGTTAGGATCGACGGTCAAGCTCCCGGCTTGGGCGAGCAGGCGCAGCGTTTCCGCCACATCGGCCACCCACGGCCCCGTCGGCTTCAGCTGAAAGTCAGCCGTCCGGTTGGAGGCCAAGTCGCACAGGGTTTTCAAATTCCGCACCCGGCTCGCGCTTTCATAAACGGCGGCGGCCTGCGCTTGGGCGGCGGCGACGGCGGCGGGGTCGCTTCCTGCAAGGACCCCGGCGGTGGGCAGCGCCTGCTGCATGAGGAACCGGCCCTCCCCGCCAAAGCCGAGGGTGCGCCACAATTCCTCCGTGAGGTGCGGCATGAAAGGATGCAAGTGAATCAGGAGACGGCGCGTCACCGCGTCCATCACCCGCAGCGTGCCCGCCTTGCGCCGAGGGTCCGCCTCCGCCGCAAAGTCGCTCTTGGCCGCCTCCAAGAAGCGGTCGCAGTAATTCCCCCAAAAGAAATCGTAAAGCAGCCCGGTGATCTGGCTAAAGCTATATTCTTGATAGGCAGCTTCCAAGTCTAGCCCGAGCTGATCCAGCTTGGCGGCGATATCGAGGGCAAACACCGAAACCCCCTCGAGGGCGAGCGGCCCGTCGCTGACGGAAACCTCGCCGCCCTGCATCAGGCGGTAGCGGCAGGCATTCCATAGCTTGTTCGCAAAATTCCGCCCCTCCTCCACGGAGGACTCATCGAACTTCAGATCCAGCCCCAGCGGCGCGCTGCGCATGATGCCAAAGCGCAGGGCATCGGCACCATACTTGGCGATCAAGTCCAGCGGGTCCGGCGAATTGCCCAAGCTCTTGCTCATCTTGCGTCCTTGCTTGTCGCGGATGATCCCCGTGAAATAGACGTTGTGGAAGGGCAGCTCGTCCATCCATTCATAGCCAGCCATGATCATGCGGGCCACCCAGAAAAACAAAATGTCCGGCCCCGTCACCAAGTCCGTAGTCGGGTAGAATTTCTTCAGCGTCGCCGTCTCCTCCGGCCATCCCATGGTCGCAAAGGGCCACAGCCATGAGCTAAACCAGGTGTCCAGAACGTCGGGATCCTGACTAAATCCATAGCTGGCCGACAACTCCTCCTGCAGCGCTTCGTCGGTGGTCGCGATCGCCAGTGCCGCCCCTTCCCGGCGCAGCGCCGCTTTCTGCTCAAGATCGGCATGTTCTAGCGAAATCTTCTGCGCCAGCGCGACCGCCTCGGCCTCGCTAGAGCAAGTCAAGGACCACACCGGAATGCGGTGCCCCCACCAGAGCTGGCGGCTGATGCACCAATCCTGGAGATTTTCCATCCAGTGTTCATAAACCTTCGCCCAGCGCTCCGGGTAAAACTTCATCTCGCCGCTCGCGACCACCGCCTTGGCCCGGTCCACGCTAGGATACTTGAGGAACCACTGCTCACTAAGGCGGGGCTCAATCGGGACATCGGCCCGCTCGGAATACCCCACGTTGCTCTGGTGCGGCTCCTCCTTGACCAGGACGCCTTGCTCCTGGAGCAGGGCGATGGCCTTCTTGCGGCCTTCAAAGCGGTCCAGCCCCGCGAGATCCCGGCCCGCCAGTTCGTTGAGAACGCCATTAGGATGCAAGACATCGATCACCGCCAGGTGGTGCCTCTGGCCAATCTCAAAGTCCGCCTTGTCGTGCGCGGGCGTCACTTTGAGCACGCCCGTGCCGAACTCAAAATCGACGTGTTCGTCGGCCACGATGGGAATGATGGCTTGGTCCTCCAGGGGAAGGGCGCGGCGCACGTGTTTTCCTACCAAATGGGCGTAGCGCTCATCTTTGGGATTCACCGCCACCGCCATGTCCGCCGGAATCGTCTCCGGCCGAGTCGTGGCGATGGTGAGCCAGGTTTCCGGATCCTCCACCACTTGCACCTTGAAATAGGTCATGCTGCCCTTCTGTGGCTTCATCACCACTTCCTCATCGCTCAGCGCGGTGAGGCTAGAAGGACACCAGTTCACCATCCGCTTCCCTCGGTAAATCAGGCCCTTTTGGTAGAGGTCCACAAAAACGCGCTGCACGCAGCGGCTGTAGTCCTCGTCCATGGTGAAGCGCTCCCGGGCCCAATCGCAGGAAGCTCCTAGCTTCTTGAGCTGCTGAATGATGATGCCGCCGTGCTTGTCCTTCCATTCCCAAATCTTCTCCACCAAGCCCTCGCGCCCGAGATCGTCGCGGTGCTTCATGGCCCCCAGCTTCTTGAGGTTTTTCTCCACCACGTTCTGGGTGGCGATGCCGGCGTGGTCGGTCCCCGGCAGCCACATCACCTCAAAACCCTTCATGCGGGCGCGCCGCGCCAAGATGTCCTGGATCGTGTTGTTCAACACGTGGCCCAGCGTCAGGATGCCCGTGACATTGGGCGGCGGGATCACAATGCTGTAGCCTGGTTTGGCCGCATCCGGGTTTGCCGAAAAGCATCCCGCCTCCATCCACCGGGCATACCAGGTTTCCTCCACCTCGCCGGGCGCATACGCTGTGCTCAATTCTGCCATAAGCCGCTGAAAGTGGCGGCGGGCGGCCGAATGTAAACCGGAGAACTGACCCCGCAGCTGCGGACTAGCCCCCCAGCCAGGCTCCGGGCACACTGCAGACTCGTTCCGGGCACCAGCCCGGCGCGGCCTTGGCCTCTTAGCGCTTGATGCTCGTGACCGACTGCAGAATCACCGAAACCATCAGGTAAGCCATGGTGCCCACGATGATGGCCATGACAAAAATGATCAGGGGCGTGACCATGGCCGTGCCGCGGTCGATGGTTTTCTGCAATTCCTTCTCATAGCGCATCGCGGTGCGCTCCAGGGAGTGCTCCAGGTCCCCGGTTTGCTCGCCCACCGTGATCATATCGGTGAGCAAGGAGGGGAAGAAACCGACTTTGCGCAGCGAGCGCGAAAGCGAACCGCCTTCGCCGACCATGGCAATGACCTTGGTGGTGAGGCCTTTGAGGTGGCGGTTGACCGTCGCATCGCGGGTCAATTCCAAAGCGCGCAGCAAAGGCAGGCCATTTCCCACCAGGTTAGACAGGGTTTCGAGGAACTGCACAAAAAAGCGCTGGCTGATGAGCGGCCCGAAAAACGGCAAGGTCAGCTTGGTGCGGTCCCACGGCTCCCGGTAGGTCGGCGAGGTCGTGATCCGCTGAAAACTCCACACCGCCAGCCCGATGACCATGGCAATAGCCCACCAATAGCTCATCGCGAAATCGCCCACCCCCATGATGGCCTTGGCCGCGAAAGGCAACTCCTTGCCCATGCTCTTAAGCAGCTGGGTGAGCTGTGGAATCAGATAGGAAACAAAGAGAATACTCACCGCAAAACCCGCAATCATGAGACAGACCGGGTAAATCATGGCCACCGTCACTTTGTTCGTCAAGGCCTGCACCGAAAGGAGGTATTCCGACTGCCGACGCAAAATTTTGGGCAGCGCCCCCGAGATTTCGCCCGCAGCCGCCAGGTTGCAATACAACTCACCAAAGTTAGGACTAGCCACCTTGAGCGACTGCGAAAAGCTGGCCCCATCGCGGATGCGCGAGCGCAAGATCGTGGTGACGTCCTTCACCCCCGACAACTCGTCGCGGCTTTCCATGATCCGCAGGGCGGGCTCCAATTGCAGCCCGGCCGCCAGCAGGTCACTCAGCTCTTCCGTAAACAGAATCACGTCGCCCCGCTTCAATTTGACGGGGCCCTGGGGCACCCCCGCCTTGGGCTTTTCCGCGTCACCCGCCTTGCCTTTAGCCGCTTCCGCTTTGGGCGCCTCCTTGGCCGACTTGGCTTCGGGAGTCGCCTTTTCCGGAGCCTTCGCCGCCTTGGCGTTGGGGGCTGCGCCGCCCTCGTCCTTGGGCTGCAGGGAAACCGGCTGCAGACCATTGCGATCCAAACGCCGGAAGGCGTCGGCGCGATCCTGTGCCGTAATGTCCCCGTTGGTGAGGGCCCCGCCTTTGTTGAGGGCAGTGTAAGTGAAAACAGCCATAAAAATAGTCAGTCAGGGACGCCCAGCGTCATGTCCGTGGCGGTAACGCTGATGACCTCCTCCACGGTAGTTTCGCCTTCCAGTACCTTGTAGAAGCCGTAGTCGCGCATCGGAATGAACCCCTCGCGGATCGCCAAATCCTTGATGGTAGCTTCTGCGGCGCGGCGCACGATGAGGTCTTCGATGGCCTTGGAGACGACCACCACTTCATAAATGGCGATTCGTCCGTAGAAGCCGGTGTGATTACAGGAGTCGCAGCCCTTGTGCTTCGCCACATAGACCGTGCGGTCCTCCCGCGCCGCCGAAAAACCAGCCCCGCGCAGCTGCGCAGCGGTGAGATGGCTCGGCTGTTTGCACTTCTGGCACAGCCGACGCACCAGGCGCTGCGCCAAGAACGCCCGCACCGAAGCCGCCACCAAAAACGGTTCCACCCCCATGTCCACCAAACGGGTGATGCCCGAAATGGCGTCGTTGGTGTGCAGCGTGGAGAACACCAAGTGACCCGTAAGGGCCGCGCGAATCGCGATCTCCACCGTCTCCAAGTCGCGCATTTCCCCAATCATCACAATATCCGGATCGGCCCGCAGAATGCTGCGCAGCGCACTGGCAAACGTCAGATTGATCTCCGGCTTGACCGCAATCTGAACCACCCCTTCGATCTTATTTTCCACCGGGTCTTCCACCGTAATGATGCGACAGTCGATCGTATTGATCTCGCTGAGGAAGGTATAGAGCGAGGTCGATTTCCCCGAGCCAGTCGGCCCAGTGATCAGGACCACGCCATTGGGAAGCTGGAGCAACCCATCGATGACTTGCCGGACGGCAGGAATCATCCCCAGCTTATCGAGATTGAATTTCTGCTGGTTGAGCAAGCGCAGCGAAATGCTCTCGCCCAACACCGTCGGCACCGTGGCCACGCGGACGTCGATCTGGTTGCCATCCAATTCTAAGCCAATGCGGCCGTCCTGCGGCAGACGGCGCTCCGCAATGTCCAACCGCGACATGATCTTGAGGCGCGCAATCACCATGCTCTGGAGCGCTTTGATATTCTCCGGAACCGGCACGTCGACGAGCAAACCGTCAATGCGATAGCGAATCCGCAGACTGTTCTCCATCGGCTCCACGTGAATATCCGTGGCGCGCTGGTGAAGCGCTTGCCGGATGATGGCGTTGACGAATTTCACCACGCTGGCCTCTTCGTCGTCTTCATCGAGGATGTTGGTCTCCTCATTCATGTCCATGGCGGCGGTCTCATTGGGATCCCGCGCGCGCAGGATGGCGTCGAAGGTATCGGCACCAACCCCATAGAGCTTTTGAATGCCGTGCAGCAGCCGGGTGCGGCTCGCCATGTGCCATTGGATCGGAAAACCGATCGCCTGACTGACCGCCTGGCGGGCATGGAAATTGAAAGGGTCGTAAGTGCAGAGCGCGAGGACCTTGGGCGCCTCGTCCCCAGCGGACTCAATGGCCGCCTGCGCCGCTTCCGTTAGGTCGCCGTTTTCATCCGTTTCCTGCGTCGCGGGATCGCCGAACCACAGCGGCAAGAGGCGGTGGCGCAGCGCGATTTGCGAGGAACAAACCTCCTTGAGGCGGCGCGAATTGCGAGGCTTGAGCTCCGCCTCCCAAGGCAAGCGCAGCGCGTGGCTGAGCGCCTCGAGGAAGTCTTCCTCCGTGGCGAGGCGGGCATCAAGCAGCTCCTCCACCACGGGTCGCTGGGCCTGATTGGCTTCCGCGATGAGACGCTGCACCGCGTCCAGGTCCTCCGCTCCGCCCGATTCGGCGGCCCGCAGGAGCATTTCATTCATTCGTTGGGCCAGGGAAGACATCGGAAGATAAGGAGGGGATGCGGGATTCGTCGGGTTCGTTGACCAAGCAGCAGGCTGCGGCGTTCAATCAGGGCTCAATCGCCAAACAAGTTGCCCAGCCCACCGAGCACGGAACCCGAATCATTGCTCGCCGTGCCCCGCGCATTGGCCAACACCCGGTCCGCCAGGCGGCTGAAGGGCAAACTTTGCAACCACACCGTCCCGTGCCCGCTCAGCGTAGCGAGGAAGAGGCCTTCTCCCCCGAAAATCATGCTCTTCATGTTCCCGGCGCGCTGGATGTCGTAGCTGATCCCCTGGGTGAAGGCCACTAAGCAACCGGTGTCAACACGCAACGTTTCCCCCTTCA
>CALQKQ020000190.1 GCA_943331195.2 Akkermansia muciniphila
CGATGGTTTGTCGGCCCATGGGGGGGAGATCGACGGTGTGTTTGAGGGGGGAGCGGTCGCCGTGTTGGTTGAGGAGGCGGAAGAAGAAACCATGGAGGTGGATGGGGTGGTGCATCATGGTGTCGTTGACCAACTGGAGGCGGAGGATTTCGCCTTTGGCGACGGGGATGAGGCTTTCCTCGGAGGTGGTCTTGCCGTTGAAGGACCAGCGGTAGCGCTCCATGTCGCCGGTGAGGTGGAGGGGGATTTCGCGGATGGGGGCGTGGGCGGGGAGGGTGGTGGGGCGGAGGGCTTTGAGGAGGGGATAGGGGGCGGCGGGGCGGGGGGAGCGGAGGGCTGCGTCGCTGTCGAGGGCGGCTTCGAGCAGGTGGTCCATGCGGTAGAGGTCGGGCAGGGGAGGGTCGGCGGCGGGGTGGAGGGGGCCGGTGCCGAAGAAGGCGGAGGCGTGGCCGGAGCCGTCTTGGGCGGTGGCGCGGAGTTCGTATTGGCCGTCGGCGGGGAGGGTGACGAGGGCGTCGTAGGTTTCGCCGATGGCGATGAGGAGGCGGGGGAGGGAGAGGGGCTGGACGGGGTGGCCATCGGCGGCGACGAGGGTGAGGGGGCCGGTGGAGGAGGCGACGTAGAAGTAGGTGGAGGAGGAGCCGTTGACGAGGCGGAGGCGGAGGCGCTGGCCGGCTTTGCCCGCGAAGGTGGAGGTGGTTTGGCCGTTGATGAGGAAGGCGTCGTAGGCGACGTCGGAGAGGTCCATGGCTTTCATGCGGGAGCGCTCCCGGCTGAAGAAGTCATGGAGGGCGTCGGCTTTCCAGGCGCCGAAGAGGGATTGGGCGGTGCCTTTTTTGATGGAATACCAGTCGGTGCCGCGGAGGAGGTTGCGGTAGACGCGGTGGGGGTCTTGGTCGGTCCAGTCGGAGAGGAGGAGGACTTGTTCGCGGTCGGCGGGAGGAGTGGCGCCGCCTTGGGGTTGGATGACGATGGCGCCGTAGAGGCCTTGTTGTTCTTGGAGGTGGGTGTGGGAGTGATACCAGTAGGTGCCGGACTGGCGGATGGGGAATTCGAAGGTGTGGGTGGAGCCTGGCTGGATGGGAGGGGTGGTGACGTCGGGGACGCCGTCTTGGGAATTGGGGAGGAGGAGGCCGTGCCAGTGGGTGGAGGTGGAGTGGTGGGGGAGGTCGTTGTGGACGCGGATGCGGGCCCAGTCGCCTTCGGTGAAGCGGAGGGTGGGGCCGGGAATGGCGCCGTTGAGGGTGAGGGCGGGGACGGTTTTCCCGGTGTAGGAGACGGGGGTTTCGGCGATGTGGAGGTCGTATTCGACGACGCGGGCGGGGGAGTGAAGGCACCCGGCGAGGAGGAGGAGCAGGGGGATGAGGGCCTTCATGGGAGCAGGGGACGGGCGGGGCCATGGGCCATGGGCCGCAAGGAAATGGGCCCGGAGAGAGGGGCTTAAGCAACGCGGACAGCCTCGCAGCGGGGCGAGTCTTTTGGGAGTCTCATTGAATGGGCGCGGTGGCGCGGGTGATTTGTCCAGGGATTGTGCTGGTGCGGGCCTGGGGAGGCGGGATTAGGTGGGGGGGGCGATTTGCCAGGAGAGTTGCTGACCGGCTTCCCAGGGGATGACGCGGAGGCCGGAGGCGTCTTGGTAGGAGGCGGGGACGGTCCAGGGTTGGCGGAGGAGGGTGATGGTTTTGTCGGGGGGATTGAGGCGGTGGATGCGGATGGCGTGGTCGCTGACGAAGGCTTGGAGGTGGGGGAGGGCGCCGTGGTGGTCGAAGAGTTGGGCGAGTCTGGGGAGGAGGAGGGGGGCGGAGAAGACGCCGGCGGCGCAGCCGCAGCCTTCTTTGGCGTGTTGGGGGTGGGGGGCGCTGTCGCTGCCGAGCATGAGTTTGGGGTGGGCGGCGAGGGCGGCGGCGAGGAGGGCGTCGCGGTCTTGGGGGCGTTTGGCGATGGGTTTGCAGAAGAGGTGGGGCTGGAGGAGGCCGCCGAGGACGTCGTCGAGGGTGATGACGAGGTGGTGGGCGGTGACGGTGGCGAAGAGGTTTTCGAAGCGGTCGAGCAGGGAGAGGGCGGCGGCGGTGGTGATGTGTTCCATGACGATGCGGAGTCGGGGGAAGCGGGTGGCGAGGTGCTGGTAGGTGGCGAGGAACTGGGCTTCGCGGTCGAGGACGAAGCCGGTGGTTTCGCCGTGGACGAGGAGGGGGATGCCGAGGTCCTGCATGAGGGCGAGGGTGGGTTCGGCGGCTTGGATGTGGTGGATGCCGCTGTCGCTGTTGGTGGTGACGCCGTGGGGGTAGAGTTTGAGGGCGAAGAGGTGGGGTTGGGCGGCGGCGAGGAGGGCGTGGGAGTAGGGTTGGAAGAAGAGGGTCATGAGCGGCTGGAAGGAGGCGGCGAGGGGGCCGACGGCTTCGAGGATGCGCTGGCGGTAGGCGAGGAGCTGCTCCAGGGAGGTGATGGGGGGCACCAGATTGGGCATGATGACGGCGGCGGCGAGGGAGGCGGCGCTGAGGGGGGCGACGAGTTGGAGCATGGCGCCGTCTCGGAGGTGCAGGTGCATGTCGAGGGGGCGGTGAAGCTTCAGGGAATCGGGGCTGGTCATCTGGAAAGATATAGGTAAGGTGCGCGGCCCCTCCAGCGCGAATCCCCTAGTTTTCCCCTCTCCCCCGACCTCTTATGAACCGATCTGCTGTTTTGTTTTCTTCTGTGATGTTAGCGGCGCTGCCGGCGCTGGTGCGGGCGGAGGCGGAGCAGCCCAAGGAGGAGAAGAAGGAAGAGAAGAAAGCGGAGGAGAAGGTGGAGCCGAGTGTGGGGGAGGTGGTGACGAACCACGAGATCATCGTGCGGGGGCAGAAGTTGAGCTATCGGGCGACGGCGGGGATGATGAAATTGACGAAGGATTATGGGGAGCCGCGGGCGGAGGTCTTTCACATGGCGTACCAGCGGACGGATGGGGAGGCGGCGACTTTGGCGAAGCGGCCGGTGTGTTTTTGTTTTAATGGGGGGCCGGGGTCGTCGAGTGTGTGGCTGCATTTGGGGGCGTTTGGGCCGCGGCGGGTGGTGTTGCCGGCGGAGGGGGTGACGGCGCCGCCGCCGCCGTATGCGCTGACGGACAACCAATATACATTGTTAGGTGATTGTGATTTGGTATTTATTGATCCGGTGAGCACGGGGTTGAGTCGGCCGGAGAAGGGGGAGGAGGCGCATCAGTTTCATGGGTATCGGGAGGATGTGGAGAGTTTGGGGGATTTTGTGCGGCTGTGGATTACGAAGCATGAGCGCTGGGGGAGCGCTAAGTATTTGATGGGAGAGAGTTATGGCGGCATTCGCGGGGCGGGGTTGGCGGAGCATTTGCAGAGTCGGCATGGGATGTATTTGAATGGCTTGATTGTGGTGAGTGGGTTGTTTGATTTTAAGACCTTGTCGCCGGAGGATCAGAATGATGTGCCGTATTTGACGTGGTTGCCGGGGATGAGTGCGGTGGCGCACTATCATCGGAAATTGGCTGCGGAGTTGCAGGCGGATTTTGCGGGGACGCAGCGGCGGGCGGTGGCGTTTGCGCGGGGGCGCTATGCCTTGGCGCTGGGGCAGGGGAGCCATGTGCCGGAGGCGGAGCGGCAGGAGGTGGCGGCGGAGTTGAGTGCGCTGACGAGTGTGCCGGTGGAGGTGATTTTGCGGCGCAACCTGCGCTTGGATCCGGGGGAATTTCGCAGTCGGCTGCTGGAGCGGGAGGATTTGGTGATTGGGCGCTTTGATGGCCGGGTGGCGGGGCGCACGGGGGATCCTTCGTATGACGTGGTTTTCGGGGCTTTTTCGGGGGCGATGAATCAGTATTTGCGGCAACCGGCGGAGTTGAACTATCAGACGGATCGCCCGTATGAGATTTTGGGGGGGCCGGGGATGACGGCGTGGAACTACAGTTTGGCGACGAACGAGTATTTGGAGGTGGCTTCGACCCTAGCGAAGGCGATGAACATCAACCCGGCGCTGCGGGTTTTCATTGCTTGTGGCTATCACGATTTGGCGACGCCGGGGGAGGCGATTGACTACACGGTGCGGCACATGGATTTGACGGCGGAGCAGCGGACCCACTTTACGTGGAAGCACTATGATGGGGGGCACATGATGTATACGAACCTGCCTTCGCTGGAGAAGTTGAGCGCAGATGTGGCGACCTTTGTGAAGCAGCCGTAGGGCGAGGGGCGGGGGGCCTCGGGAGGGTTTAGCCTTTGACGCGCTGCATGTGGGCGCCGAGGAGGGCGAGCTTGTGGTCGATGTGTTCGTAGCCGCGGTCGATGTGATAGAGGCGATTGACCTCGGTGGCGCCTTCGGCCATGAGGGCGGCGAGGACGAGGGCGGCGGAGGCGCGGAGGTCGCTGGCCATGACGGGGGCGGCGCTGAGTTGGTCGACGCCTTTGATGATGGCGGTGGCACCTTCGAGGGTGATTTTGGCGCCCATGCGGGAGAGTTCGGGGACGTGCATGAAGCGCTGGGGGAAGATGGTTTCGGTGATGACGCTGAGGCCGGGGACGGTGGCGAAGAGGGCGGAGAATTGGGCCTGCATGTCGGTAGGGAAACCGGGGTAGGGCTCGGTGCGGATTTCGGCGCCTTGGGGTTTATCGGCGCGGGAGATGGTGATTTCGTCGCCGTGGATGGCGATAGGGTAGCCGCCTTTTTCGAGGGTGCTGATGAAGCTGGTCATGTGTTCTGGCTGGGCGCGTTTGAGGGTGACGCGCTTGCCGGCGATGGCGCCGGCGATGAGGAAGGTGCCGGCTTCGATGCGGTCGGCGATGACGGTGTGTTCGGCGCCGTGGAGTTCTTTGACGCCTTCGACGACGATGGTGCGGGTGCCGGCGCCTTGGATGTTGGCGCCCATTTTGGTGAGGAAATCGGCGAGGTCGATGACTTCGGGTTCGGCGGCGGCGCCTTCGATGACGGTGGTGCCTGGGGTGAGGACGGCGGCCATCAAGAGGTTGTCGGTGCCGAGGACGGTGGGGCCGTTTTTGCCGCGCATGTTGATGGAGCGGCCGCCCATGCCGTCGGTGGCTTTGACGTGGATATTGCCGCCGGAAACTTTGATTTCGGCGCCGAGTTGTTCGAGGCCTTTGAGGTGGAGGTCGACGGGGCGGTCGCCGATGATGCAGCCGCCGGGGAGGGAGACCATGGCTTCGCCGGTGCGGCCGAGGAGGGGTCCCATGACGCAGATGGAGGCGCGCATTTTGCGCACCAGGTCGTAGGGGGCTTCGGAGATGATGTTATCGGCCTCGACGATCACGGTGCCGCTGGCCCGCTCCACCTGGGCGCCCAGGCTGGAGAGGATTTGGGTCATGTAGTTGGTGTCGCTGAGGTCGGGGACGCGGCGGATGGTGCACTTGTCGCGGGTGAGGAGGGTGGCCGCGAGGATGGGGAGGGAGCCCATTTTGGAACCGCTGATGAAGACGGAACCTTCGAGGAGATGACCTCCGTGAACGATGAGTTTATCCATGGGAAAGGGGCGAGAAAGGGGCGGGGAAGGGTCAGGGAGCGGAGGCGAAGAGGAAGCGGTCGCGGCCGGAGTAGTCGAGGATGCGGCGCGCTTGCTGCAAGCCGGAAATCTCCATGAGGGGGAGGAGGGCGGGGGATTGTCCGGCGCCGATTTCGAGGGCGATGAGGGCTCCAGGGGCGGCGTGGGCGGGGAGTTCGGCGAGGAATTGGGCGATGAGTTCGGTGCCGAGGGGGCCGCCGTCGAGGGCGAGGAGGGGGTCGCGCTGGACTTCTGGGGAAAGGTCGGGGATGTCGGCGGCGGGGATGTAGGGGAGGTTGGCGGCGATGAGGTCGAAGGGCGCGCCGGGGAGGTTTTCGAAGAGGTGGCTGAGGACGAAGTGGGTGCGCTCGGGGGGGAGGGCGGTGTGGGCGGCGTTTTCGCGGGCGAGGTTGAGGGCGTCGGGGGAGAGGTCGGCGAGGGTGGTGAGGGCTTGGGGAAAGGCGTGGGCGAGGGAGAGGCCGATGATGCCGGAGCCGGTGCCCATGTCGAGGATGCGGGCGGGCGGGGGGAGTTGGTTTTTTTTGTAGTGGGCGAGGATTTTTTCGACGAGTTCCTCGGTTTCGGGGCGGGGGATGAGGGCGCGGGCGTCGGTTTTGAAGGAGCGGCCGAGGAATTCGACGGTGCCGAGGAGGTGCTGGAGGGGTTCGCGTTTGGCGCGGCGGCGCACTAGATCGCGGAGGGGTTCGAGGACGTCCTCGCCGAGGGGTCGGTCGAACTGGAGGTAGAGCTGCATGCGTTGGCAGCCCATGACATGAGCGAGGAGGTGCTCCATGTTGAGGCGTGGGTCTTCGACGCCAGCTTTTTCCAGCCAAGGCGTGCCGCTCTGGATGGTCTGGAGCACCGTTTTCATGAGGCGCTCATCCTATCCATGGGGGAGGCAGTGCAAGGGCGGGGAGGAGCATTCGGATGGGGGGCAGGGTTTACTTGCCGAGGCTATCGATGAGGCCTTGGAGGCCGTCGCCGCCTTTGAGGGTATCTTTGATGAGGGCTTTGGCGGCGTCGGAGAGGCCGTCGGCGAGGGCTTTTTCGAAGCTTTTGCTGAGGTTGACTTCGGGGCGACCGATGTCTTCGGTGGAGGTGAAGGGGATGCTGAGGAGGCCTTTGTCGTTGAGAAGTTTTTTGAGGAGGGTGTCGCGGATGATGGGGGCGAGGCTTTCGCCTTTGGTTTTGAGATAATTGTCGACGCCGGCGATGGCTTCTTGGCTGACTTTTTCATTGGCGGTGAAGAGGCCTTGGAATTCGTGGGATTGGTCGTCGGGGTTGAACCAGGAGCCGGCTTTGATTTTGAGGCGGCAGGTGTCGAAATAGAAATGGGTATCTTCTTCGAAGCGGAGCAGGCCATCGACCATGCGGGCTTGGACGGAGGTGTCGCGTTCGAGGCGGCCGGAGACGGGGAAGGAGGTGAGGTCGAGGCCGATTTGGTCTTTGAGTTTGTTGAGTTTGAGGCTGAGTTTTTCGAGGGTGGGGATGCGATCGAGGTAGGAGTCGGCTTTGAAGGTGAGGTTGAGGGTGGTGCCGTTGGAGGGGGAGGGCTGCTGGAGGGGGGGCAGGGAGCTGCGCACCTCGATGAGCAGGTCCATTTGTTGGCGCTGGTCTTTGAGGTCGGTGGAGGTGAGGTGGAGGGAGGA
>CALQKQ020000191.1 GCA_943331195.2 Akkermansia muciniphila
GGCCAACTTCCCGCACTCAGCGCCTTTTTGGAGGAAACCGCCCCGCAGCTCGCCGCGATGCGGGCCGTGATCCGCCCCGACCTCCACCGCCAGCGCCGCGCTACCGCCTAGCCCAACGCCATGTCCCGCCCATGCCCGCCCATGCCCGCACCTGCGCCGTCCCCGCGGTACCCCTTTCCTCGCCAGCACCGTTTGCTGGAAAGGATTATGAAGAAAAATAGAGTAATCTTATATGATAAAACTACCGCAAAGACAAAGCAAGCTCGGGTCCTACCTCACCGTCGCCCTGGGTGCCGGAGCCGCCGCCACCTCCGCTGAGGCGGCGACGGTGTTTTACAGCTCGGGGGATACGGGGACACCGTGGCAGGCTTCTGCTTATGGGCCGTCGAGTAGAGTAATGATTAGTTCGGGGGGGAGCGGATGGGGGCTTGGGATCTTAAATAGTTCTGGCTTTCAGCGCAGTACGGCTAGTATTTCGACTTACCTCTTGTCTAGCAATATGCCTACCTACATTATGTATAAGTATGGACCAAGTATGGCTAACGCTGCTCAATCGGGTAACGATAATTATATGCTGTATGACATTAATGGTGATTCTACTTATGACTCAGTCGCGCGCTTCAGCTTCAATGGGTCGGGTGGTGGTTATTTGATGGCGGTCTCACAGGACATGGCGGGCTTAACCTTCGCCACCGGTGTCAGTAATATCCTGGGGTCACCGGTCGCGGCGACGCCGGAGCCCGCAGGCTTCCTGCTCGGCGGGGTGCCGGCGCTGATTGGGGTGGGGGCGCTGCTGCGGCGGCGGGTGCGGCCGGGGGCGGCGCTGGGCCTGATGGCCCTCGGTGCCGATGGCGTGCGGGCGCGCCGGGAAAGCGCGGCGGCGGCCTAAGCGGTCCGGCGAGCCGCCGGTCTCGCCAGCGCGGCAGCGCGGCAGCGCGGCAGCGCGGCAGCGCGGCCTGCGGCGCGGAAACGGTGGGGAGGGCGCGCCGCGCGGCGCGCCCTCGCCCATTTCGGCCCGGGTGATTCCACCCTCGACGCGGGGGTTGATCGTTGGGCCCGGGGACTTTTTAGGCGATAAGGACGGGGCCTGAACGGTTTTTTCCTGATTCTGTTGGCCCACCTCTGGGCCCGTGTCACCGGGGTTGCAAGGCGCGGGCGCGGCCGCCTCGCGGGCGGTGGACCCGCCCGCGGGGCGGGGGCGCGCGGCAGGCTGCCATGCGGCGCCCGCGACCGGGGAGGGGTTGCGCCGGTTTTTTCTCCTTTCCGGCGGCCGGGGGAGGCGGTCTGCATCGGAGTTATAGCGCCCCTACAGGGCTTCCCTTTTTTTGCGGGGGAAAACCCAGGGCGTTGCCCTGGGCTGAGGAATGTTGCCCCGTTGGGGCGCAGGTGGGGGCGCAGGTGGAGATCGCCAACGGCGCGGTCTAGGCCAGCCCAGGGCAACGCCCTGACACGCCTCCGAAACCGCCCCTGCCCCCCCCGGGCCGCCAGGGGTCAATTCTAATTGTCGCCAAGGGAATTTATAATGGTCGCTGGACAAGTTTTGCCGGAGGTCATCAGGGGTGACGTGGCGGCGGAACACGATCGGCACGGATTCCCGAAGCGGTTCTCCAGTGACCCGACGCAGGAGCTGTAGCCAGAGCGTCCCGCTCTGGGTCCGATAACGAATCAGACCGGGACGGTCTGGCTACCCTGGGCGGCCGAAGGTGTCAGCGGAAGAAAGCTCAGCTTCCACCTCGCCGAGTGGACCCAATTCGAAATCACCCCGAGAACCTAAATCGCCGCCAAAAAAGGGAATCCAACCTGCTCGTTCAAACTACCCCAAACGAGGTCGATTACTGAGGTCTGAGGCTAGGGTTGGGCAATTCGCTTTTGCCCGAAAAACAGCGCGTCCGCTGGGGTCGGGAAGTCGCGCGCTGCCACCGCCTGATCGCTCGAGCTGCCGCCCTTTTGACCAGGCATATTACGTTATGGGCGCCAGCGGATAAGCTACCATTTATGCGATGCCGCCATTTGCTAGATAGCCTGCCGTGCCCAAGCCCCAACGGCGCGGCCCGCGCCAGCCCAGGGCGACGCCCGGGGTCTCGGGCCCGCCGCTATTTGGCGGCTTCGTGCAGGGTGACCTCCCAGAACGTGGCAAAGGGCTCCGATTCCAAAATCGTTAGGCGGACTTTGCGCGCCGTGACCGAGGGAAATCGCAGCGAGGCCTTTTCTCCCATGCGGCCCCCCGCGTGAATCTTCTGCCACTGGCCCGCCACTTCGGCTTGGATCTCGTAGCGGGTCACCAGATCCTTCACCTGCAAGACGTCCATGCGGTCGATGTTGAAGGGAAGACCGAGATCAAACTCCAAGGTGGCGGGCAGCATGGTTTTCGGATCCCGGTCGTCGATGGCCCAACGGGTGCCAAAGTCGTTGTCGATAAGATACTTAGCCGGAAATTGACCGCTAACGTGCTCGCTGCTCGCCTGCACCGAAACCGCCGGGATCGCCCCCGGAGCCCCCACAAAGCATGCCGCGAGACGTTTCACGAGCGGCTCACCCACCGACTTGGAAACCGTTAGGCGAAGGCGATCCGTTTTGACCGCCGGAAAGCGGTCGATCTTCTTCCAGCCCATGCTCTGGCCCTGCCGCACCGTTTTCCACTCCCCCCCGACGCGGGCTTCGATCTGGTATTCGCGGATGCGTTGCCCTTCCCGGATGTCCTCCATGCTGATGAGGCGGTCCACCGCGACAACGGCAGGCAGGGCCAACTCCGTGACCTTGCCGACGGCGCCAGCGCCGCTCGCGATTGGTTTGGCGTAGCGACGGGCGATTTCCGCGCCGAATTCCGCGTAGCGCTGCGCATGCGTTTCCGGGATGCGGCCGGTCCGGTCCGGAGTGGCATTGAGCAGCAGCAGCGAACCCCGCCCCACCGAGGTCTCGTATATTTCCATCAATTCATCGACACTGCGCATCCGCGCATCGCACCCCGGCTTCCAAAACCAATCGTGGTTGAGCAGCGGGACGTCGCACTCCATCGGCAGCCAAGTGTCGCCGTCGGGATCGCTGTCCTTGTCGGTGGTGCCGCCGGTGAGCGCAGCCTCCCGCTTGACCGCCTGCCAAGTGGGGTCCGGGGCGCGGCCTCGCTCATTGCCGACCCAGCGCAGCGAAGCCACATCCTTGCCCTGAAAGACCACCGCGCGCGGCGCATGCGCCTGCAAAATATCCGCGATCGGCAGCACGCAGCTCCCGTCGAACCACACTTCTTCCATGTCGCCATACTTCGTCAAAACCTCCGTGAGCATCTGCCGGAAAGCCTGCGTCCACCCCTCCTGCTTGGCCGGATCCTTGGTCTTCCCCCCCGTGCCGCCGCCTTCCGGGCCGTATTCATCCGAGCCAGGATACACGTAAACGCCGAGCTTGAGCCCCTGTTTCCGACACGACTCGGAAAGCCGTTTCAAGACGTCCCCCTTCCCTCCTTCAAACGCCGTCTCCTTGATGCCGTATTGGGTCGCCTCGGTCTGCCACCAGCAAAATCCACTGCAGTGGCGCGCCACAAACACGATCATCTTCGCCCCAAAGGACTGCGCCACCCGACACCATTGGTCGGTGTCGATCTGCGCCGGATTGATCTCCGGCAACGGGGTCGAGCGGTCGTCATACTCCCGCCCCTGCCACGTCGCCGGCCCCCAATGGAGAAACATCGCCACCTCCTTTTCATGCCACGCAAGCTGCACCGCCGAAGGTTTGGCCAACGCGGCCGTCTGCGCCATCGACGCCGGACTTCCCGCAGCCAAAAGGGCCAGGATCAACAAGAGGTTTTTCATGATAGATAGGTGAGAAAAGGAAAAAGAAATCAAATAAAAAGTTAGACCGGCCTCGATGGATCGACCTGGGACGCTCTCCCACAACCGAAGCCACCGCGAAGCCTCGCCAAAAGGCCACCAGCCGACCCAAGGCTGGTCCAGCCTCGATTCTGGGCCATTCTCCTAACGTCGGCTTGCCCCGCCCCGGCCACCCACCCCAGCGCAGAGGAAGGCCCGGGGCGGGTAGCCACGTTAGGAAACAAACACCGGAAAGACCAGCCCCCGGCGCGGCACCTTGGCGATTTATTTAGACTCGGGCTTGGGCGCCGCCGGAGCCTTGGGCTGGGCTTCGACCTTGATCTTCGGCTGCCCCCCATTCGGCGGGATTTCCACCGACACCGGAGGCGTCACCGCTGTAATCGGCTCCCGCTTGCCCTGCGGCACCGGCTTGCCATCTGGGCCGAGGCTCGTCCCCGCCTGGGCCACGGGTGGCTCCTCAGAAGAAACCAATTCCACCGTGTAGGCCAGCACCGCATTCGGCTTGATCCCCGCACCGCGCGGGCTTTCCCCAAAACCCAACGCCGGCGGCAGCCAGAAGTGGGCTTTGCCACCCGCTTTCATCATCTGGAGGCCTTCCTGAAGCCCCTTAGGCAAGGACATCAGCGCGCGGCGCGCCGGGCTTCCCTCCGCCGAGCGATCGAATTCCGTGCCATCCGCCGAGGTGCCTACCAAGTTCACCGTGACCACGTCGCGGGCCCCAGGCGTGCGGCCCTCGCCGGGCGTATCAAGCACATACTGCAAGCCCGACGCCGTGGCCTTCACCCCTTCTTTTTTGGCGTTCTCCGCCAACCAGGTGTTCGCAAGGGCCAGATTCTTTTCCGCTTCCACCTTCATTTTGGCCTGCTGCTTTTGCTGGATCGACGTCTGCAATTCCTGCATGATCGCTTGGATGTCCGCCTGGCCGATTTTGGCAGGTTGGTTTTCCAGCGCCCCGCGCACCGCCTCGGCCAGCACGGCGGGGTCGATATCAACCCCAGAGCGCTTCACCTGGGCCGCCATGGCGAGGCCGCCCGCATAATCCATCGTCTTGGTCCCGCCCAAGCCGTCTTTGAGCCCGGCGAGGAGCTCCGCCACATCAACCGTGGGCTTGTCCAAGTTGGCCGAGGCATTGGTTTTCTCGCGGCTGCCGAGGAAACTCCCCAATCCATAGGACCGGCGCTCCTTTTGATCCTTGAAAGGGCCCAGGGGAGGCTCCGCCGCCGGGCCTGCCGCCGCCGCTGGCGGAGGAAGCAATGGAGCAGCCGGAGGAGCCGTCTGCGCCACCACCGGCAGAGCCAGCAGCAGCGGAGCGAGAGAGAGGACGAGAGCAGAGTTAGGCAGTTTCATAAAATTACAGATGGAGGTTGGAAGGGGCAGATATAAACGGGACCCGCCCAAGGCGTCAACCCCGCTGCGTCGCCCCCAACTCAGGAAACCGCCAAGGCCCCTCACCCCCATCAGGCCGGCACCGTCCAGCCGCGCTGCCGACAGTGCACCACCGCCACTTTGCCCATGTAGTGGTCCATGCGGTATTCCCCCGCCGCTAGGAGGAGGTGCTCCTTGGCCTTGGCCTGGTCGCCCAGGGCTTCGCTGTAAAGTCCAAGATAGAGCCGCGCATAACAGCGCTGATTGCGCAGCGCCTCCCCCGTGGCCGACCGCTCCGCCGCCGCCAGGACCGCCTCCGCAGTACCCTTGCCCGCATAGAGCGCATGGATCTCCTTCAGCGGCACCCGCCGATCCGCCGTGATCGGTATAAAAACCCGCCGCGCCGCCTCCGGTGACTCCAGCTTGGCCACACACAGAAAGTGCCACGCCGCATTTTCCACGTCCTGCGAATTAACCACCTGATGCTCCTCAAATTGCACGCGCCCTTCCTTATAGCGCCCTGCATAATAGAGCGCTAGGCCGCGCTGCCAGTGGTGCGGCCCAGCCGACGGATCCTCCGCAATCTGCCGGTCCCACTGGCGCAGCGCCTCCCCCATATTCCCAGCCATGAAGGCCCGCGTGCCCGCCTCCATGCTCGACTCCGCCGCCTTCAAGGAGCGCGACGTCAAAGCTAGGAGGAGTCCAGAAACAAAAAATCGGCGAGAGCGCATGAGCCCTTCTACGGTCGGTCGCGCGCCAAGGCGAGGCTAAAATGCCCCCTTCCGGCCCAAACCGCCGCGCCATCCCCCCGCCTCCACTCACCTCGAAATCCCTCACTTCGGCCCCGCCGCCACCACATCGGGCGAACGCAGCTCCACCGCCGCCGCGCTCGACCCCGCGTCCGTCAGCGGAAAAGAAGCCGAAAAATCAAGCACTTCCGGCGGGCAGGCCCTGAGCACCCGGTTCTTCGCGGCGTCAATCTGGTGCTCCCCATAAAGCAGCGGCACCACCGTGAACAGCAACACGTCCTCATTGAGCCGATGCACATTGAGCACCGATCCATAAAGCCGCTTGCCGCTCCGGCGGCTGTCAATATCCAACAAATCCCCCGAAGCAAAGTCCACCCCCACCCGCGCCTTGGCCGTCGGCAACACATATTCCACCACCACATTGCGGTATTCCTTGCCATCGTCATTCACCGCCACCGCCCGCACCACCACCCCCTGCGGAAAAACATCGCCCGCCCCCAGCGGCCGCGCCTGTACCACCCGGAAGCGCCCTCGCACATAGTAGGGTTTCTCGTCCCGACTCTTAAAGTTAGTAATGTAGTTGCGCCGCAACAAGTCGTTGTGATTCGCTAGATTCTCATCGCTAAAGGGATAGAATTTCTGGTACAGCTCCGGCGGACTCAGGCTCTTGCCCGAAGGCACATCCTCCTCCGTGAACGCCTTGAGCTCCGGCAAGCGGTGCATCCGACTGAGCAGCTTATAATTGTAAGGCTTTTCCGGGTGCGTAAAAATATAAATGCAAGAAACCCACGAAAAAACCGCTAGGGCCATCAACACGATGATGGCGATGGTCCACCAAAAAATGCCCCCATCGGTCTGCTTCACCGCCGCCGCCGCCCGCGACAGGGAGCCCCGCGGGGTCTTCAAAAATTCAACGTGCGGCTGCATCGGCGGAAAGCACTAAAGGGCCAATCTCAGGCTTCCGTCCCACAGGCCTCGCCCTCCGCCAGCGCCGCCGCCAACCCTTCCCGCCCTCCCGGCGCCTCAAAGGAAGTCCCGCACCCGCACGAGCGCACCGCATTGGGATTGTGAATCTTAAATCCACTATCGTTCAGCGAATGCTCATAGTCCACCCGCGAGCCGCTCAAATACCCCGCACTCGCCGCATCCACAATAAAACACACCCCATCGCGCTCCACCACCTCGTCCCCCGCCCCC
>CALQKQ020000192.1 GCA_943331195.2 Akkermansia muciniphila
AATCACCTGGCTGGCCTGCAATTTGTCCACCGCCATCTTCACCGCCACCGCCGACACATTCCCCACCGTCGACAACACCTGCAGCAAGCCCAAACACTGCACCCGCGCCCCCGACGGCACCGTCTCCGCAATCAAGGCCACCGCCAATCCAAACACCCCACCCACTCCCAAGCCCGTCAAAAATCGACAGATCGCAAAGTCGATCGCATTGTCGCTGAAATAGCTGATCCCCGTGAAAAAGGAGTAAATTAAAATCGTCAACGTCAGCATCCGCGCCCGCCCATAGCGGTCCCCCAGCGACCCAAACACCAGACCCCCAATCCCCCAGCCAATCAAAAACCACGCCGTCACCACTTTGCCAAACGCCTGCACCTCCACGTCCGAAGGCGGCCTCCCCATCAGCGACGCCAGCGCCGGAACTCGCGCCAACGAAAACAGCCGCTGGTCCAAACAATCAAAAAACCACGCCGCCGAGGCCACCAAAAACACAAACCAGTGATAAGGCGTCATCTCCTTCCACCAAGGAAGGCCAGAAGGGGCGGCAGCAGAAGAAGAGGCAGTCATAAAAGCAAGGGCGCAGGCTTATGGCTGCGCTGGGGGGATATCACAGCCCATCTCTGAGCTTTTGGCCAGGGGTTTTTCCATTGCATCCGCCCCTCCCAGCCTTTTGTTCCCCCAGCACCGTGTCGCCTTCTTCCCCGCCCCCTCTCCTCGTCCGCTGGGTCGGTCGCCTGTCCTTCGCCCAAGGCCTCGCCCTGCAAGAATCCCTCGTCGCCAGCCACCTCGCCGGCGACGCCCCCGATACCCTCCTCCTCCTCGAACACGATCCCGTCTACACCATCGGCCGCACCCTCGACCGCTCCAGCCTCGGCGACCCCGCCCTCCTCCCCGCCCCCCTCGTCGAAATCGGCCGCGGTGGCCAAGCCACCTGGCACGGCCCCGGCCAACTCGTCGGCTACCCCATCCTCAACCTCGCCCGCTACGGCCAAGACCTCCACCACTACCTCCGCGCCCTCGAGGCAGCCCTCATCGGCGGCTGCCACGCCCTCAACGTCCCCGCCCAACGCCAACCCGGCCAAACCGGCGTCTGGGCCTCCCCCCACCGCAAACTCGCCAGCATCGGCGTCGGTGCCCGCCGCTGGATCTCCATGCACGGCTTCGCCCTCAACGTCGCCCCCGACCTCCAAGGCTTCGCCGCCATCACCCCCTGTGGCATCCCCAACATCGCCATGACCTCCCTCTCCCGCGAAGGCGCCCCCCCCCTCACCGTCGAAGCCGCCGCCGCCCACTTCGCCCCCTTCCTCGCCGCCGCCCTCGCCTCCCTCGCCTCCTCCCCCCAGCACCATGCCTGACATCTCCCGCGAAACCCTCATCGACGCCCTCGAGCGCATCGCCACCCTCCTCGAACTCAAAGGTGAAAACCCCTTCAAAATCCGCGCCTACCGCAGCGGCGCCGAAGCCGTCCGCACCTTCCCCGGCGACTTCCTCGAACTCGCCCGCAACCAACAGCTCGACGGCATCAAAGGCATCGGCGACGCCCTCCGCGACAAACTCCACACCCTCGCCAGCACCGGCACCCTCCCCTTCCTCGACCAACTCCAAGCCGAATTCCCCCCCTCCCTCTTCGACCTCTTCGACATCGCCGGCCTCGGCCCCAAAAAAGTCGCTGCCCTCTACCGCGACCTCGCCATCAGCTCCATCCCCGACCTCCAGCGCGCTTGCCAAAACGGCACCGTCGCCGAACTCCCCGGCTTCGGCCCCAAAACCGCCGCCAAACTCCTCGACGCCATCCAAGCCCACGCCACCTACGCCGATACCTTCCGCCTCGACCAAGTCGCCCCCGCCGCCCGCGAAATCCTCGACTTCCTCCGCGACCACCCCGCCACCTCCCGCGCCGAAATCGCCGGCAGCTTCCGCCGCGGCAAAGAAACCGTGCACGACCTCGACTTCCTCGTCGCCACCCCCCACCCGCAGGCCATCACCGCCGCCTTCATCAGCCCCCCCTGGGTCGCCTCCGTCATCGCCTCCGGCCCCACCAAAACCTCGGTCCGCCTCCACAGCGGCGTCCAATGCGACCTGCGCACCGTCACCAACGCCGAATTCCCCTTCGCCCTCGCCTACTTCACCGGCAGCAAGGAACACAATATCCAACTCCGCGCCCGCGCCCTGAAACGCGGCTGGACCCTCAACGAATACCGCTTCACCCCCACCTCTCCAGAGGCCCCGCCCCCTCCCCCAGACCTCTTCGAAGAAGCCCAAATCCACCGCGCCCTCGGCCTCGATTTCATCGACCCCGCCCTCCGCGAAGGGGCCGGCGAAATCGAAGCCGCCGAAGCCCACACCCTCCCCCGCCTCATCGAATTAGAAAACCTCCGCGGCACCTTCCACAATCACACCACCGCCAGCGACGGCCACGCCTCCCTCCGCGAAATGGCCGAAGCCGCCCAAGAACTCGGCCTCCAATACCTCGGCATCGCCGACCACAGCCACTCCTCCGTCCAAGCCAACGGCCTCGACGCAACCCGCCTCCGCCACCAAATCGCCGAAATTCGCGCCCTCAACGCCGAATTCGCCCCCCACTTCCAGCTCTTCGCCGGCTCCGAAGTCGATATCCTCAAAGACGGCTCCCTCGACTTCCCCGACGACCTCCTCGCCGAACTCGATTACGTCGTCGCCAGCGTGCACAGCTCCTTCACCCTCAACGAAGCCGCCATGACCGCGCGCATCCTCCGCGCCATCGAAAATCCCTACGTCACCATCCTCGGCCACCCCACCGGCCGCCTCCTCCTCAAACGCGAAGCCTACCCCCTCCACATCCCCACCATCCTCGACGCCTGCGCCGCCAACGGCACCATCATCGAACTCAACGCCAATCCCCATCGCCTCGACCTCGACTGGCGCTGGTGGCGCCTCGCCAAAGAAAAAGGCGTCACCTGCGCCATCAACCCCGACGCCCACACCGTCCACGGCCTCCAAGACCTCTGGTATGGCCTGAAAATCGCCCGCAAAGGCTGGCTCACCCGCCGCGATGTCCTCAATTGCCTTCCCCTTTCCCAAGTCACCGACGCCCTCACCCGCAAGCGCCACCTCCCGCGCCCCCACTAATCCCTTCCCCCTCGCGCTCGCGCTGGTCTTGCATCGCCCGCGCCCCGGCTTAGCGTCGCCCCATGATGCGCTTTGTGGAATCGCTGTGGCTGCTGCTCTTCCTCGCCGGCTTACTTCTCCTCGGCCTCTTCGGCACGTGGGCGGAAACGCCCCCCTTCTGGTATGGTGCCTCCCTTCTCGCCCTCGCTGGCCTGGGTGCCCTGCTCTCCCGCCAAAACCGCCCCGCAGAATCCATCGGGTGGCTCCCCCTGGGCTCCATGCTGCTCCTCTGCCTCTACCTAGGCTGGCGCGGGCTCACCTCCGAGGTCCAGTGGCTCGCCCGCCAAGACCTCGTTTTCCTCGCCACCGCCTTCCTCGCCTACGGCCTCATCGCCTTCCGCTTCACCAGCCCCCGCGCCCGTCTCGCCCTCCTCGCCCTCCTCTTCCTTCTCATCGCTGGCAATACCGGCCTCGGTCTCTACCAATACTTCGAAAACCCCAGAACCTCCATCTTCCAGCCCTTCGGCCTCAAACGCGGCTCCGAAATCTCCGCCGGCGGCTTCTTTGAAAGCGGCAATCACCTCGCCGGTTTCATGACCCTCGCCGGCCTTCCCCTCCTCGGCGTCGCCCTCCTCAGCCGCAACCTCACCTCGCCCCTGCGCGCCGCCGCCGCCCTCGGCTTCCTCCTCGCCGGCACCTCCGTCGCCTTCTCCACCAGCCGCGGCGGAGCCCTCGGCTTCTTCGCCGCCGTCGGCCTCCTCCTCTTCATCGCCGCCGCCCTCCACTTCCGCCGCCGCCACCTCGGGCCCTCCCAACCCACCGCCCGCCCCCTCCTCGCCCTCGGCCTCCTCGCCGCCGCCCTCCTCAGCCTCACCCTCCTCACCGTCCGCAAGGCCTTCAGCCAAAACGCCAACCTCAGCTCCCTCAACGGCCGCCAAGCCCTCTGGGACGCCGCCCTCGAACAATGGCAAACCTCCCCCCTCATCGGCACCGGTGCCCGCAGCTACGAATACATGGAGCGCGGCTTCCGCACCCTCGAAACCCACTGGATGACCTCCGCCGGTGAAGTCGATGCCCAATTCGCCCACAACGACTACCTCCAGGGCCTCGCCGACTACGGCTTAATCGGCCTCAGCCTTGCCCTCCTCGCCGCCGCCCTCCACGCCTCCCGCTCCCTCGCCGCCCTCTGGCGCTCCTCCCGCGCCTCCTCGTCCCACCACTCCCTCCCCATCGGCCTCGCCGCCGGCTCCCTCGCCGCCCTCGGCGGTGCCATGCTCCAAGCCCTCGTCGAATTCAACCTCCACATCGGCATCAACGCCGTCATGACCGCCCTCGTGCTCGGTCTCCTCGCCACCCCAGGCTTCCCCTCCAATCCGCCCCCCTCGCCACCCCCATCCAACCCGCCCCAACCCCTCCCCAAACCCCGCGTCGGAGCCCACATCTGCGGCCCCCGCCTCGCCCTCAGCGCCCTCCTCGCCGCCATTTCCCTCCTCCTCCTCGAAGCCGCCTGGCGCCTCGCCCCAGCCGACCTCGCCTGGCGCCAAGGCCGCAAACAAGCCACCCTCGCCGCCGACCTCCCCGAACTCATCGCCACCAGCGGCACCCTCCAGCGCGCCACCTCCCTCGACCCCCTCAACCCCCAAGCCTGGTACCTCCGCGGACTCGTCGCCCTCCAAATCGCCAGCCAAACCAACTCCAAATACGCCCAACCCTTTTACCAAACCGCCCTCGCCCAATTGCAACAATCCCTCGCCCTCTACCCCCAAAACCCCTACGCCTCCGCCCAAGCCGGCAGCGTCGCCGGCTACCTCGGACTCCTCCCCGACGCCGACCAACACTTCCGCAACGCCCTCCGCTGGGGCCTCAATATCCAAAGCGTCAACGAACTCTACGGCGACCACCTCCTCCGCCGCCAAGACTACTACCAAGCCATCGGCTTCCTCATCTCCGCCCTCCACCTCAGCAACGACCCCGACGCCCGCTCCAATCTCGACCGCAAAGTCAAACTCTGCCTCCGCAAACTCAAACAACAAGGCCTCACCGCACCCCCTGAAGCCTTCACCCAACCCGCCGCACCCGCACCAAACTAAACCCATCTGGGCAATCAACGGATTCAAACAATCGCACCATCCAAGGCGCTCAAATTACCTGGCAAATAGTGCGAAGCGAGCCGCCCCAGCTCCACAGACCTGAATACCGGCAACGGGCACCTCCAAGCGAATCGCGAACGGTATCCGGCTCCCCGCCCAAATTACCTGGCAAATAGTGCGGAGCGGGCATCCCGAGCCTCCCCTGAAGCCGCAGCTCCACCCCTCCGCCATTGCGCCCCGCCTCCACCTGCGCAGGGATGCAGCGTGATCTTTCTGGCTGAATACCTCCACCGCCTCGACCCCGTCCTCCTGCGCCTCACCGATAGCATCCAGATCCGCTGGTACGGCCTCGCCTACGTCGCCGGCTTCGCCGCTGCCTACGCGCTCCTCACCCGCTGGGCCCGCCGCGGCGTCGGTGAACTCAAAGAAGCCGAAGTCGCCGATTTCATCACCTACGCCGCCCTCTTCGGCGTCCTCCTCGGCGGCCGCCTCGGCTACATGCTCCTCTACGCCCGCGACTCCTTCTTCGCCAACCCCCTCAGCTTCTTCCACATCGCTGGCGGCGGCATGGCCAGCCATGGCGGCATCGCCGGACTCTTCTTCTTCACGCTCTACTACTCCCTCCGCCACCACCGCTCCTGGACCGGCCTGGGCGACAACCTCGTCTGCGCCGCCCCCATCGGCCTCTTCTTCGGGCGCCTCGCCAATTTCATCAACGGCGAGCTCTATGGCCGCCCCACCTCCGTCCCCTGGGCCATGAAATTCCCCGAAGAAGCCCTTCGCTGGAGCCCCGATTCCCCCGACCCCGCTCTCGCCGACAAAGCCATCGCCGTCCGCGACCTCGCCCTCGCCCACGGTGCCACTCTGGAAAATTGGCCCGATCAAATCCTCCCCCTCTCGCGCCATCAAGACAGCTTCGCCGAAGCCCTCCGCCCCCTCCTCACCGCGCGCCACCCCTCCCAACTCTACGCCGCCGCCCTCGAAGGCCTCGTCCTCTTCGCCATCCTCTTCGCCGTCCGCGAAAAATGGCCCCGCGCCCCCCACGGACTCCTCACCGGCCTCTTCTTCATCGGCTACGCTGCCCTTCGCATCCTCGACGAACAATTCCGCGAACCCGATCGCCTCATCTACGGCTTCACCGAAGGTCAATACTACTCCCTCTTCATGATCCTCATCGGCGCCGCCTTCCTCCTCTTCGCCTTCCGCGCTCGCCCCCGCCCCTCCCCCTCCCCCTAACGGCCTCCCCTCCTCGGCTCCTTCCCCCCTTCTCCTCCCCCCTTCCATGATTCAGGCCTCCTTCGAAAAAACCGGCGCCGGCAAGTTGCCCGTCTACGTCATCGGTCACCAAAACCCCGACACCGACGCCATCTGCTCCGCCATCGGCTGCGCCGAGCTCCTCCGCCTCACCCGCTACCCCGACGCCGTCGCCGCCTGCTGCGGCGGCCTCAACCCCCGCACCCGCTGGGTCCTCGAACGCGCCGGCCTCGAAGCCCCCCACCTCATCATGGACCTCCGGCCCACCGCCGAAACCATCTGCCGCGCCGACGTCATCCGCGCCAGCGAACACGAAACCTTCCTCGACGTCTACCAGCGCATGGAGCGCGCCCAAGTCCGCACCATCCCCATCGTCGACGCCGACGGCCACGTCACCGGCCTCGCCAGCATCCAGGACCTCCTCAAACTCCTCCTCCACAACGTCGAAGACAAAACCGAAGCCCGCCGCGTTCGCACCACCCTTGCCAACATGGCCCGCACCCTCGAAGGCCACATCGCCTGCGGCTCCGACCTCGATTCCGAAATCGATTTCATCCTCACCGTCAGCGCCTCCAGCGAAGAAACCGTCGAGGACCGCCTCCACGAATACCCCCGCGACCAACTCGTCGTCGTCGTCGGCGACCGACCCGAAGTCCACCGCATGGCCCTCAACGTCAAAGTCCGCGCCA